>JBDLVO010000405.1:0-7216 GCA_039804805.1 Pseudomonadota bacterium | reverse complement strand
GCTGGAAGAGCAGCGGGCGCGGGTGAATGGGGAGGGCGTGTGATGTTGACCGAAAGAGAAGCCAAGACGAAGTGGTGCCCGCATGCGCGCCACCCCCTTCATGACGACGGTTTTTCACGTCAGGACAACTTTGCCGTCAACAGGCCATTTGAATGGGGCGACGCACCAGCGGCAAAAGTGTTCCCACCTGCGCTTTGCATCGCGTCCGACTGCATGGCGTGGCGATGGTCCAACGCGGATAACCTTCTCCTCGTCGAGAGGATTCGCCAGCGGGTCGAAGAAGATATCGGTTCGGATGGCCGACGGGCGGTTGATCTGGCGACGGAGGGGCTTGGCTACTGCGGCCTCGCCGGGAGGATCGATCCATGACCATCCTCTTTTTCGACACCGAGACCACCGGCCTCCCCGACAAGCGGGCGGCGATCGGCGCCAAGCACCAGCCCCACGTCGTCCAGCTTGCCGGCCTCCTGACCGATGACGACGGGACCGAGCGCGCCTGCCTCAATCTGATCATCAACCCCGGGGTGTCGATCCCCGAGGGGGCGGCCAGGGTGCACGGGATTACGGACGAGGTGGCGCGCGAGTTCGGCATCCACCCGAAACTCGCCGCCGTGGCGTTCCGGGCAATGGCGGCGAAGGCTGGACTTCTGGTGGCGCACAACATCGAGTTCGACCTGTTCCTGATGGCGACGCTGTTCGAGCGCCATGGCCTGGAGCAGGCATTGCCCGAGCGGCGGTTCTGCACCATGGAGGCATCCGCGCCGATCCCGGACTTGCCGCCGACGCCGAAGATGGTGGCGGCCGGGTTCGACAAGCCCAAGCCGCCGAAGCTGGAGGAGGCCTATCGGCATTTCATCGGCCGCGATCTGGCCGGCGCCCATGACGCACTGGCCGATGTCCGGGGCTGCCGGGACGTGTACTTCGCCATCATCAACGGAGGCGCGTCATGACCGGCCAGACCAACACCACGCCCCAGCCCGAAAACGCCGAGCAGCGGCCAACCGTCAAACAATCCTTGACGGTTGGAGAGATCGCCGAGATTCGGAAGATGGCCGAGGCCGCCAGGGACGCAGAACTGACGCCGTTCTATCTTTCCCCCGGCGGGCCTCCGGTGAATAACCGTATGTTAGCTATGCGCCGGCTCGATCTAAAGCTTCATCCTTCGAAGGTAGTCGAAATACTCGACCGCCTGGAGCGGGCCGAAGACGAGCGCAAAAAGGCGCGGGCCGAGCGCGACGCCCTCTCCGCCCGGCTGGCGGTGGTGACGGGGGCGCTGGCTCCTTTCGGCGAATTTTCGCGGGTGCTGCACCACAATGACAGGCGACAGGTTCCGGATGACGCCGTGGAGGCGCAGTCCTTCGGGGATGACGTAGCCAACCTCACGCGGGGGGATTTTCGCGCCGCCGTTGCTGCCCTCACCGACAACCCCGCCCGCGCGGCGGCGCTGCTGCGGGTGGTGGAGGCGGCACGAATTCTGATGGATGGCGATGGCACCGACAGCGATTACGGTCTGGCTGTAGCTCTCCGCGCCCTGGACGGGGAGGCACACCATGGGTGACCCCGCCCGCCAGATCACCACCGACGGCACCTCAGCCGCCTTGCTCGACGCGGCCGGGACCATCCTGATCGGCCCCATCGACATCGACGCCACGGTCGAGCGCGCCCGGCTGCTGCTGGAGGGCCGGCCGGACCATCACAGCGTCACCGCGCTGATCAATGAATTGGCCCTCGCCCTGGTGGCGGGGGCGGGGAGGGGATGATGGCAGAGACGCTTCTGAAGGCCACAGACATCGCAGCGCGATGGGGGTGCAGCGATCAGCACGTCTATAACCTTGTCCGAGCGGGGGCGCTCAGAGCCGTCCGGATCGGGCGGCTGGTGAGAATTCCCACAGAGGCTCTGGAGGAATACGAATGCGGATCATCGAATATCGGGGGAAATGGTGTGCAGCCGTCGTCATTGACGGAACGCGAAGACGCCTCTCCCTTGGAAACCTTGACGCCAAGGAAGAGAATCGTCCTGCTGCCGAGCGGGCGGCAGTTGACCTTGAGCGATCGCTCGCGGAGCCCATAGGGGACATTGTTGGGGATGTGGTCGAGGCTTATCTCGACGACACAAAGGCCATCACCAAGGACTACATGAAGATCATGTGGCGCATCCTCAAGCCTTATTGTGCGGCGCTGAGGGTGGACCAGATCGACCGCACATGGTGCCGAGATTATGTCGCCGCGCGCGGAAAGGCGCCGGCCACGGTTCGAAAAGAAATCTCCATGCTGTCCGCCGCCTTCCGGTGGGCGGGGAAGACGGGGTTCGTGATCGAACTTCCATCCGCGCCGCCGCCCCGCGATCGATGGTTGACCCGGGTTCAGTTTTCCATGCTGCTCGATGCGGCGGCCGTCCAGCCCCACCTTGTCGTGTTTCTGCATCTCGCGATTGCCACAGGCGGGCGGAAGGAGGCACTGCTCGCCCTGACGTGGCCTCAGGTCGATTTCGAGCGCAGGACGATTTGGTTGGGTCGGAAAGAAGGAGGGAAGGGGCGGGCGATCGTGCCGATCAACCAGACCCTCTACCCGGTCTTACGCGCAGCCAAGGCGCAGGCGAGCACTGACCACGTCGTTGAATATGACGGCCAGCCGGTCAAGAATGTGAAAAAGTCGTTCGCGGCGGCATGCCGGCGCGCTGGCCTGTCCGACTTTACCCCACACGACCTCCGCCACACGGCGGCCGTGTGGATGGCGGAAGCGGGAACGCCGATGTCCGAAATCGCCCAGTACCTGGGGCACTCGGACAGCAGGATCACGGAGAGGGTCTATGCGAGGTATTCGCCGGATTATCTGAGGAAGGCTGCCTCGGCGCTCGATTTGTAGGGTCCGTCGCCGGTTCATTTGAACCAGGGGGAACATCCTAAAAACCAGCCATCCCTTTGAAAGAGATGGTGGGCGATGTAGGGATTGAACCTACGACCCCACCCGTGTGAAGGGTGTGCTCTCCCGCTGAGCTAATCGCCCATCTCTTCATCCGGCGTCGGGATCGGGGTCCCGGGCCGTTCCGCTGCGGGGTGTCCGTCGCGGAGGCCGTTCTTCTACCCAAATCCCGGGGGGGACGCAACGGCAAAAATTCGCCCCCATTGATTTATTTTTTTCCCCCGCCGGCCGTTCAGCCGATTCGTTCGGGCAGGGCGGTGACCTCGCCGCCATCGGGGTCCTGGTCGTCGAGGGCGGGGGGCGGGAGGGGGGCGCGCAGGGCCTCGGTGGCGTCCGTGGCGGTCAGGGGGCGGGCGAACAGGAAGCCCTGGAGTTGGTCGCAGCGATAGCGGGCGAGGCGGGTGAATTGTTCGGCGGTTTCGATGCCGGGCACCACCACCTGCATGTGCAGGCCGTGGGCGACGGCGATGATCGCGGTGATCACGTCGGGGTTTTCGGCGCCGTGGGCGAGGTCGCGGACGAAGCTCTGGCTGATCTTCAGCGAGGTGACCGGCAGCCGGCGCAGCAGGCTGAACGAGGCGTGGCCGGAGCCGAAATCGTCGATGGCGAGGTCGATCCCCAGCGCCTTCAGCCGGCCGAAGCGCAGGTCGGTGTCGCCGTCGGGCTCGGTCAGGCAGGATTCGGGCAGATCGAGCTGGAGCCGGGCCGGGGGCAGGCCGGATTCGGCCAAGGCGGCGGCGACCTCCTCGGCGAGGTCGGGGGCCTGGAGCTGGCGCGGCGACAGGTTGACGCACAGCCGGGGCGGGGCGATGCCCTGGTCGAGCCAGTCCCGTCCCTGGCGACAGGCCAGCCGCAGGGCGAGCCGGCCGATCGGCAGGATCAGGCCGGTTTCCTCGGCCAAGGCGAGGAAGCGCTCGGGGGCCAGTTCGCCCAGTTCGGGATGATCCCAGCGCAGCAACGCCTCCAGCGCGGTCAGCGCGCCGCCGTCGCGGGCGAACACCGGCTGATAGACCAGATGGAAGCTTTCGCGCTCGATCGCCCGGCGCAGGGCGTTTTCAAAGCCGAGCCGCTCGAACGCCTGGGCATAGACGGATTCGGAATGGAAGCAGCAGGCGTTGCGGCCGCGCCGCTTGGCCTGATACATCGCCGCGTCGGCCAGCCGCACCAGCGTGTCGGCCTCGGTGGCGTCGATCGGGTAGAGCGCGACGCCGATCGAGGCGCTGATGCGGGCCTGCTGGCCCTGAAGGTCGAACGGTTCGGCCAGCAAAGCGAGGATCTTGTGGGCGACCAGGGCGCTGTCGCGGGCCTCGGCGATGTCCTCGAGGATCACGGTGAATTCGTCGCCGGCCAGCCGGGCGACGGTGTCGCCCTGGCGGACGCAGGCGGTCAGCCGCTCCGCCACCTGTTGCAGCAGACAATCGCCGGCGAGGTGGCCGAGGCTGTCATTGACCTCCTTGAACAGATCGAGGTCGATGAACAGCAGGGTGACCATCGAGTGGTTACGGTGGGCGCGGGTGAGGGCGCGCGACAGCCGTTCCTGGAACAGGGTGCGGTTGGGCAGCCGGGTCAGCGGGTCGTGGTTGGCCTGGTAATTGAGCCGCTCCTCGTCCTGCTTGCGCGAGGTGATGTCGGAGAACACCGCGACGTAATGCTGCAACTGGCCGCGTTCGTCGCGCACCTCGGCGATGTTGAGCCATTCGGCGAACATCTCGCCGCTCTTGCGGCGGTTCCAGATCTCGCCCTGCCAGCGGCCGGAACGGATCAGGCTGTCGTTCATCCGCTCGTAGAAATCGGCGCCGTGGCGGCCGGAGGAGAGCAGGCGCGGGCTCTGGCCCAGCACCTCCTCGGCCGGGTAGCCGGTCAGGGTGGTGAAGGCGGGGTTGACCAGGATGATGCGGCGGGCGGCGTCGGTGATGAACAGGCCGTCGCCGGTGTTCTCGAACACGGTGGCGGCGAGGCGCATGTGGTCCTCCAGCCGCTTGGTGTCGGTGACGTCCTCGACCACCGCGACGGCGTGGTGGGGGCGGGCGTGGTCCTGTACCGGGGTGACGGTCAGCCGGCCCCAGCGTTCGGCGCCGTCGCGGTTGAGGTAGCGCTTGGTCAAATCGAGGCTGTGCAGCTCGCCCTGGATCAGGCGCTGGTAGAGCTCGCACAATTCGGCGCCGTCGCCGGGGGCGGCGATGTCGCGCAGGGTCATCCGCTGCAACTCGGCCTCGTCATAGCCGACCATGGCGCGAAAGGCCGGGTTGCCGTGCAGGTAGCGCCCCTCGGCATCGATCAGGATCATGCCGGCGCCGGCATTTTCGAACAGGGCGCGGAAGCGGGCCTCGCTTTCGCGCAAGGCGGCGTCGGCGCGGGAGCGGCCGATGGCGTAGCGGATGGCGCGGCGGACCAGATCGCCGTCGCCCTGGCCCTTGACCAGATAATCCTGGGCGCCCTGGCGCAGCGCGTCGAGCGCCAGCCTCTCGTCGGCGGTGCCGGTCAGCACCACCACCGGCAGCAGCGGCGCGGCGGCGCGCAGCCGGGCCAGCCCGTCGAGCCCGAACGAATCCGGCAGCGACAGATCGAGCAGGACGACGTCGAAGCCCTGGCCGGCGAGATGGTCCAGCGCCACTGCCAGCCGGTCGGCGATGGTGACGGCGAAGGCGGCGGCGCTGTCGCCTTCGAGATAGATCTGGACCAGCCGGGCGTCGCCGGGATTGTCCTCGACGACCAGGACCGCGAGCGGGTCGGGAGCGGGCGGGGGCGGCGCCATCGTGGCCGGGCCGGTCAACGCGGCGGCAGCGTCACCACCGAGCACCAATATTCCTCGATCGAGCGGATCACCGCGATGAAACGGTCGAGGTCCACCGGCTTGGTGATGTAGCAATTGGCGTGCAGATCGTAGCTGCGCAGGATGTCCTGCCCGGCCTGGGAGGTGGTCAGCACCACCACCGGGATCCGTCGCAATTCGGGGTCGGCCTTCATTTCGGCCAGGACCTGGCGGCCGTCCTTGCGCGGCAGGTTGAGGTCGAGCAGCACCAGATTGGGGCGGGGCACGTCGGTATAGCCGCCCTCGCGACGCAGATAGCTCATCGCCTCGACCCCATCGACCACCACCTTGAGGCGGCTGGTCATCCGTCCTTCCTTCAGCGCCTCCTGCGCCAGACGGGCGTCGCCGGGATTGTCCTCGACCAGCAGAATATCGAATGTTTCGGCTGCGTTACGCTGGCTCAAGGCACCCGTCCCCTCATCACGGCGGAATATCCATTTGAACTATAAAAGAAACGCCGGGGCTTGCAAACCGGCTTGCCCCCGGCCGTCCCGGCGGTGGCGGCAGGCGGCGGGGCTAAAAATAGCGCGAAATACCTCAACTCTTGGTTAGCGTCCCGGCGGGATGAACCGCCGCGCCGGCCAGAATTTCATCGAGCGCGGCGGCGAAGCGTTCCGGCGCGGCGGAGGGGCGCGCCTGCTCCAGCCGGTACAGCGCCTCGGCCAGGGCGGTCTGACCGAACATCGCGCATTTGCCCCGGGTGGCGTGCAATTGCTCGGCCAGCGCGGCGCCGGCATCGTCGCCGGGGGCGGCGCAGAGGGCGGCCAGGATCTGGCGGTCGCGCTCCATCTCGGCGGCGAAGGCCTCGGCCAGCCCGGCCAGTTCGGGCGGGACCGGGTCGATCCCCAGCACCGCCGGCAAGGCGTGGAAATGGTCGATCACCCGGTCCGGCCCCAGGCTGGCCAGCGGGGCGCGGGCATAGCCGAACGACACCGCCACCGTCGCCACCCCGGCGGCATGGGCGGCGGCGAAATCGTTCTCGGAATCCCCCACCATCACCGCCTGCCCGGCGCCGACGCCGAGGCGGTCGAGACAGACCCGGACATGGGCCGGATCGGGCTTCAGCGCCGGGGCGTCGTCGGAACTGACCACCAGATCGAACCAGGCGGCGAGGTCGAGTTTGTCGAGCACCTCGCGGGTGGCCCCGGCCGGCTTGTTGGTGCAGATCGCCAGCGTCAGGCCGGCGCCGCGCAGCCGGGCCAGGGCATAGCCCACCCCCGGCCAGGGGCGGGTGGTCTCGGCCGCGCGCGGCTCGTAATCGGCCAGGAAGGCGGCCAGCAACTCGTCCCACGACGCCGCCACCGCGCCGCCGGTGGCGGCGAAGGCGCGCTCGACCAGGCTGATGGCGCCGTCGCCGACCATCCGCATCACCGCCGGGGCCGGCAGCGCCGGACGGTGCCACGCCGTCAGCATCCGGTTGACCGCGTCGGTCAGGTCGGGCAGCGAATCGATCAGGGTGCCGTCGAGGTCGAACAGCACCGC
>JBDLVO010000404.1:0-3406 GCA_039804805.1 Pseudomonadota bacterium | reverse complement strand
GATTTTGGAGGAAAAACCGCCAATGGCCTGCCTGTGGATAGTCCATTTGGGCGGAAAAAGCGCCTCGGGTCGGGACCTTAGGGCTTGTCGGTAGGTATGGATCCGGCCCGCCGGGGCGGGGGATCGGGCCCGGCCGGAGCGGCGGCGGGGCGAGGGCGTCAGACGGCCTGTAAGCCGGGTTCTGTCCCCCCATCCCATGGAAACCCATGGGACAAGGGTGACGGCCATTCCTCTGCGACGCCCGTTACCGGACGCCTGTCGCGACCGACCCGGGCGGCGGCGCGGAAACGCGCTTTCGTCCTTCCTGAGAAAGACGGGGGCCGCCCCTATTTGGTCTTGCTCCCGGTGGGGTTTACCATGCCGTCGCCGTTACCGGCGCCGCGGTGCGCTCTTACCGCACCCTTTCACCCTTACCGGCGGCCCGGAAAACCGGGGCGCAGGCGGTTTGCTTTCTGTGGCACTTTCCCTGGGGTCGCCCCCGCCGGACGTTATCCGGCACCGTGTTTCCGTGGAGCCCGGACTTTCCTCCCCCCAGGGCGGTGAAGCCCTGGAGCGCGGCCGTCCGGCCGTCTGACGCGGGCGGCACCATACAGGGCACGGCCGGCCCTGTCATCCCCGATTGCGGCGCGGCGCCGGCTGAGTTATTCATTGGAAGCAATAAAAACAAGTGAGGCCGCCGATGTCGATCGATCCCTGTGCCGGGTCCGCCGCCGCCGTTCCCTCTCTCCCCGCCGTGGCGCCGTCCTGGCCGGCTTTGTGCTGGGCCGAGGCGCGGCGGCGGCCGCTGCCGGCCACCGGGCTGGCGGTGGCGGCGCTGGCGCTGCTGGGGCTGATCGCGGCGGGAACGGCGGGTGGGCTCGATCCGGCGCGGGGGCCGTGGCTGGGCTATGCCGCGCTGGGCGGGGTGGCCGGGTTGGTCGCCACCGGGGCCGGGGCGCTGGCCGGGGCGGGGCTGCGCGGGCTGTCGGCGCGGGCCGAGGACAGCCTGCTCGGCTTCGCCGCCGGGATGATGCTGGCGGCCAGTTCGTTCTCGCTGCTGCTGCCCGGCCTCGCCGCCGGGCGCGAGTTGACCGGCAGCGGCGCGATGGCGGCGCTGGTGGTGACGGTGGGCCTCGGGCTGGGGGCGGCGCTGATGCTGGGGCTCGACCGCTTCTTCCCTCACCAGCACGCCCATGGCGACCCGTGCGGACCGGGGGCGGCGCGGCTGGCGCGGGTGTGGCTGTTCGTGCTGGCGATCACCCTGCACAACCTGCCCGAGGGGATGGCGATCGGGGTCGGCTTCGCCCGGGGCGACCTGTCGGTCGGCCTGCCGCTGGCCGGGGCGATCGCGTTGCAGGATCTGCCCGAGGGGCTGGGGGTGGCGGTGGCGCTGCGGGCGGCCGGTCTGGCGCGGTGGCGGGCGGGCTGGATCGGGGTGGCGACCGGGGCGATGGAGCCGTTGGGCGCGCTGGTCGGGCTCGGCCTGTCGTCGGGTTTCGCCCTGGCCTATCCAATCGGGCTGGGCCTCGCCGCCGGAGCGATGCTGTTCGTGGTGTCGCACGAAGTGATCCCCGAGACCCACCGCAACGGCCACCAGACCCCGGCGACGCTGGGGCTGATGGCCGGTTTCGCGGTGATGATGGGGCTCGACACCGCCCTCGGCTGAGGGGGTGAAAACAGCGCTTGACGGGCGCGGCCGGCTCCGCTAAAAGGGCGGCCTCTCCGGTGGCGGGTGTAGCTCAGTTGGTTAGAGCGCCAGGTTGTGGTCCTGGATGTCGTGAGTTCGAATCTCATCACTCGCCCCATTTTCCCCCTTTGGTCTTGTTGGGTTTCCCCTCGAACCGGGGAAACCGCGCGTGCCCGCGCGGACAGTTTCCGCCCGCCGCACCGACCACACCCCGCCTCGTTTCCACCTCATCTCGGCCGAGGCCGATCTGATGATCGACCCGCGCAGGTTTAAAATCCCGGCCGGTTCCGGGCCGCGTCAGGGTGCGCCGCGCGCGATCGGCGCGGTTTGCTGAGGTCCGGGGCGACGAGTGCTCATCTGGTCGGACCAGATCGATATCGTCACCGACACCTTCGACCGCCTCGTCCAGGTGTTGCGGCGGAGTTGGTGTGATTGTTCTTGGGTTTTTTGAATTGATCTCGCATTCTTCAGAATAAATGCAAGCGCATCGTCTATTTGATTGTAGGTGTCATGTAAGTCGAGATCTTTTGGCTCGCCTTCTCGTCCCAAGGCGTCGGTGATAAGAATTTTATCTTGATTATTTCCATTTTCTTTTTTTAATCCATCTTCGTGTTCCATGCTTAAGATGCGTGGACACCTCATAAACCAAATAGAATGCCGTCGATTTACGTATCCCATCGTTTGATGGCGTCGGAGGGTCGTCTGGATGGGTTATTCGATCAACAACGTGATAAATAGCCAGGCAGGCGAAATATGCATGACGAGCGGATTGTGGGTTTTTTCGGAAATCCGCAACTGTCGGCTCGGCAATTACATTCATATATTCTACAATATTATTCGTAACATCCCTGAAATTTTGTGTTTATAACGGCGCGTTGTTATGTTTTTCAGGGCAGTCTCCGTTCAACCCGCCCCACGCATGGGATTGACGAACGGGATGCCGGCGAAGTCCTTTTCGTTGTCCGTTGCCACCAGGCACCGATTGGCTCCGGCGATCGCGGCAACGATCATGTCCAGCGCGCTGCGGGGCCGGCCGGCGGCCTTGCCCTCGGCCATCAGGCGCGCCCAGATCAGCCCGGCCTGATCGTCGAACGGCAGAATCCGGCCGGCGAACAGCGCCTGGGGGCCTTCCGGCCCACTGAACCAGCCTTCGAGGGTGTCGCGCTTCTTCCCGTGCGGTTTTTCAAGGATGCCGCGTCGGATCTCGGCGACGGTCAGCGCGGAGATGAACAGGGCTTCGTCCGGCTGCCCGCCCCACCACGCGAGCAGGGCCGCCGAGGGAGCCGGCTTGACCACGTTGCTGATGATGTTGGTGTCGAGCAGGAAGCGGGTCACAGATCGATCTTGCGCCCCTCGTCGCGCGCGCGCGTCAGGTCTAGATCGGCGCCGACCAGGGGCGAGCGGCGTAGCGCCGCCAGGATTCCCCCCGGTCTGGGCTGTTCGCCGGCAACGACGCTCTTGACGGTGGCGCGGAGTTGCTCCGCCTGCGGGCCCGGCTCCGCTAGGCGCCGGGCGAGGGAGCGGAACAGATCCCGGTCGGTTTCGAGGGCGATGATCTCGACGCGGGTGAAGCCGCGCCGGGCCAGACGGGCGCGGTAGGTCCGGGTTGCCTGGTTTTGCGCCGCGTTGCTCATCGCAAACCTCCCTTGCCGATATCCGGACATATAGTCCAAAATTGCCGGATCGACAATCCGAGCCGCCGTTTGCCGGATGGTCCGGTTGGGGAGGTCCAGGAACCTC
>JBDLVO010000403.1:0-3297 GCA_039804805.1 Pseudomonadota bacterium | reverse complement strand
GGCCCTCCTCCAGCCGGCCGGCGGCCAGCAGCGTTTCCGCCAGCGTCTGGTTGAGGCCGGGGATGCCGGTGGCCTCGGCCGCCAGCGCTCCCAGCAGGGCGAGCGCGTCGTCGAGCCGGCCCTGGTCGCGCCGGACCAGGGCCAGGGCATGGCGGCAGGGGGCCGAATCGGGGGCGGCGGTCAGCGCGGTTTCCAGCACCGTGGCCGCGGCCTCGGGCCGGCCCAGCCCGCGCAGGGTATCGCCCAGTTCGGCCGCCGTGGCCGGGTCGGCGCGCCGGGTCAGGGCGCGGCGGAAGCAGATCGCCGCCGCCGCCCGCCGTCCGGCCCGGGCCAGCAGCCGGCCGGTGTCGAGATTGGCGTCGGGTTCGAACGGGTCGCGTTGCAGCGCCGCGCTGTAATCGGCCACCGCCGCCCCCGCCGCGCCGGCACCGATCCGCGCCCGGGCCCGGGCGCTGAGGGCGGCGGCCTCGGCGCGGGGGTCGTTGGCGGTTTCCTCCGCCGGTCCGGCGGTGGCGACCGCCTCGGCCAACGCGGCGGCGATCCGTTCCAGCGGCGGGGGCTGGCCCGGCCCGGCGCGGAACAGCCGCATCGACGGATAAAGCGGGGTGGTCTCGCCGGTCTCGCCCCAGCAGGGTTCGCCCCCGGCCGGGACGATCTGCCACACCGGACGGCCGAGGCTGGCGGCCAGTTCGGTCGCCAGCGACGGCACCCCGATCACCAGATCGAGCTGGCCCAGCCGCGCGGCGAGGTCGGCGGCGTCGGCGCAGTCCTGGGCGAGATCGCCGATCAGGGTCGGGTCGGTGATGCCGGCCACCGCCGGTTCCAGCCCGAACAGCGCCACCCCCGCCACCAGGGCGAGGTCGAGCCAGGCCTCGGGCGGCGGCGCGGCGGCGGGATCGTCGCCGCCCCAGGCCAGACCGACCGCCAGAACGGTGCCGGACGGCAGCGCCAGCGGCGGCTGGGGACGGGGCGGCGGGGTCAGCGGCGGCGGCGGCGGCAACGGATCGAGGCCGAGCAGCCGGGGTAAATCGGGCAGGGCGGCCACCCGCGCCCCCGGCGGCGGGGCGGTGGCGGCGGGGTCGGCATCGAACCGCGTCCCGGCGAACCGGTCGCCCAGCAACGGCCGCAGCATTGGCGGCAGGGGCAGCATCGCCGCGATGCCCCGCTCGGCCAGCACCGGCAGCACCCGCACAAGCCGCAGCGTCCGCGCCGGCGGTCCCACCGGATAAAGCAGCAGGGTCAGGGCCTCGACCGGCTCGCTTTGCCACGGCTCGACCGCGTCGAACGGGGGCGCGGGCGGGGGCGCGAGGCGGCGGGCCCAGGCGGCGTCCTCCCAGGCGGCATCGCGCCGTCCGGCCCGCTGGTGCAGGTCGGCGCGCAGGGCGCGGGCCTCGGCCTCGGCCGGATCGTGGGCCAGGGCACGGTCGAGCCAGGCCAGCGCCTCGGCGGTGCGTCCCTCGGCCAGCAGCACTCCGGCCAGGGCGGTCTGCACCGGCGCCGGCCGGGCGGCGACGCACAGCGCGTCGCGCAGCAGATCGCCCGCCGCGCGGGGCTCGCCCCGCCGGCCGAGCAGGCGGCCCAGTCCCTCCAGTGCCGGTGGATCGGCCGGATCGAGCGCCAGCGCCCGGCGCAGACAGGCCTCGGCGGCGCCGAGATGGCCCTCGCGCAGCAGCAGCCGGCCGAGGCCGCACCAACTCGCCGCCTTTTCCGGCTGCTCGCGCAGCAGGCGGCGGTGCAGGTCGCGGGCGGCCGCGCCGCAGCCGGCCAGATCGAGGCATTCCGCCACTTCCTGGCGGATTTCGATGTTGTCGGGATGGTGGGCGAGCAGGTCCAGGCACAAAGGCAGCGCCAGCCGCACCCGCCCGGCGCGGCGATGCAGCCGCGCCGCCGCCAGCACCGCGCCGATCCGGTCGGGGGTCAGCCGGGCCAGCCGGGCCAGGGCGTCGAGCGCGCCGGCCTCGTCGCCCTCGCGGCAGGCCAGTTCGGCCCGCTCGGCCTCGGTGCCGATCGCCTCGGCCAGCGTCGCGTCCACGCCTGTGCCCGTTTCCGGGCCGTCTTCGTGATTCATGTCGCCCGCCGTCCGCCGCCGGTGCTCCCGATCAGCAAACCGCGCCGTCGATGTCAAATCAAGAGTAAAACCGGTCGGGCGGGCGGTATTAAAGGACGCGGGCTCCGCCCGCACCCGCCAAGGGCCGCAAGGCCCTTGGATCCCGGGGGTGATCCGCGGTGCGGACAGGGCCGTGCCACGGCGGAAGGGGGGTGATTTCCGCCGCCGCTCGGGCTATATCAGGTCGCCTTCGACGAAAGGATATTGACGCATGACCGTGCTCGTCACCGGAGCCGCCGGCTTCATCGGCTATCACACCTGTTTGCGCCTGCTCGCGCGGGGCGACGAGGTGCTCGGGCTCGACAATCTCAACGCCTATTACGACGTGGCGTTGAAGGAGGCGCGGCTGGCCCGGCTGACCGCCCATGCCAATTTCCGTTTCGTCCGCGCCGACATCGCCGACCGCGAGGCGATCGCCGAGGTCGAGCGGGCCCATCCCGGCATCGACGCCATCATCAACCTCGCCGCCCAGGCCGGGGTGCGTCACTCGCTGACCGCGCCGCATGATTACACCCGCTCCAACATCGAAGGGCATCTGGTGATGCTCGAACTGGCGCGCCGCCTGCCGGCCTGCCGCCATTTCGTCTATGCCAGCTCGTCCTCGGTCTACGGCGCCAACACCAAGCTGCCCTTCTCGGTCGAGGACCGGGTCGATCAGCCGATCTCGCTCTATGCCGCCACCAAGCGCGCGGGCGAGCTGATCAGCCATTCCTATTCCCATCTCTACCGCATTCCCTCGACCGGGCTGCGCTTCTTCACCGTCTATGGTCCGTGGGGCCGGCCGGACATGGCCGCCTACCTGTTCGCCACCGCGATCCTGGCCGGTCAGCCGATCCGGGTGTTCAACAACGGCGACATGCGGCGCGACTTCACCTTCATCGACGACATCGTCTCGGGCGTGGTCGGCGTGCTCGACAATCCGCCGGCCGATGACGGGGTGTCGCCGCCCTGCCGGGTCTACAACATCGGCAATCACCGCTCGGAAAAACTGATGGATTTCATCGGGCTGGTCGAGGACTCGCTCGGGCGCAAGGCCACCATCCTGTTCGAGCCGATGCAGCCGGGCGACGTCAAGGAGACCTTCGCCGACATCGAGGCGATCCGCCGCGACGTCGGCTTCGCCCCCACCACCCCGATCAGCGTCGGCGTGCCGAAATTCATCGAGTGGTTCAAGCAGTACCACAAGGTGT
>JBDLVO010000402.1:0-14861 GCA_039804805.1 Pseudomonadota bacterium | reverse complement strand
GCCCACCGGGGGTGGGGGGGGCGGGCGCGCCGCGGCGGTAAAAAGCGGCCGGCGTAAATCCGCGGGCCGCGTCCTGGTTCAGACCGGCTCAGCGGCCCTTCTTGTCGGCGTCGACTTCCTCGAAATCGGCGTCGACCACCTTCTCGTCGCCGGGCTGGGCGGCCTCGGCTCCCTCGGCGGCGGCGCCGGCCTGCTTGTACATCGCCTCGCCGAGCTTCATCGAGCTCTGCATCAGCGCCTCGGTGGCGGCCTTCAGCGCGGCGGCGTCATCGCCGTCGAGCCCGGCGCGCACCGCCTGGATGTTGCGCTCGACCTCGGCCTTGAGGTCGGCCGGCGCCTTGTCGCCGAACTCCTTGAGGCTCTTCTCGGTCGAGTGGATCAGCGCGTCGGCCTGGTTGCGGGCCTCGATCAGCTCCTTGCGCTTCTTGTCCTCGGCGGCATGGGCCTCGGCGTCCTTGACCATCTTCTCGATGTCGGAATCGGACAGGCCGCCCGAAGCCTGGATGCGGATCTGCTGCTCCTTGCCGGTCGCCTTGTCCTTGGCGCTGACATTGACGATGCCGTTGGCGTCGATGTCGAAGGTGACCTCGACCTGCGGCACGCCGCGCGGCGCGGCCGGGATGCCGACCAGATCGAACTGGCCCAGCATCTTGTTGTCGGCGGCCATTTCGCGCTCGCCCTGGAACACCCGGATCGTCACCGCGGTCTGGTTGTCCTCGGCGGTCGAGAACACCTGGCTCTTGCGGGTCGGGATGGTGGTGTTGCGGTCGATCAGGCGGGTGAACACGCCGCCCAGGGTCTCGATGCCGAGCGACAGCGGGGTGACGTCGAGCAGCAGGACGTCCTTGACCTCGCCCTTCAGCACGCCGCCCTGGATCGCGGCGCCGATCGCCACCACTTCGTCCGGGTTGACGCCCTTGTGCGGGTCACGGCCGAAGAATTCCTTCACCACTTCCTGGATCTTGGGCATGCGGGTCATGCCGCCGACCAGGATCACCTCGTCGATCTCGCTGGCCTTGACGCCGGCATCCTTCAGCGCCGCCTTGCACGGCTCGATGGTGCGGGCGACCAGATCCTCGACCAGGGCTTCCAGCTTGGCGCGGGTCAGCTTGATGTTGAGGTGCTTGGGGCCCGAGGCGTCGGCGGTGATGAACGGCAGGTTGACCTCGGTCTGCATCGCGGAGGACAGCTCGATCTTGGCCTTTTCCGCCGCTTCCTTGAGGCGCTGGAGGGCCAGACGGTCCTTGCGCAGGTCGATGCCCTGCTCCTTTTTGAACTCGTCGGCGAGGTAGTCGATGATGCGGGCGTCGAAATCCTCGCCGCCGAGGAAGGTGTCGCCGTTGGTCGACTTGACCTCGAACACGCCGTCGCCGATTTCCAGCACCGAGACGTCGAAGGTGCCGCCGCCGAGGTCATAGACCGCGATGGTGCCGGTGCCCTTCTTCTCCATGCCGTAGGCCAGCGCGGCGGCGGTCGGCTCGTTGATGATGCGCAGCACCTCGAGCCCGGCGATGCGGCCGGCATCCTTGGTGGCCTGACGCTGGGCGTCGTTGAAGTAGGCCGGGACGGTGATCACCGCCTGGCTGACGGTCTCGCCGAGATAGGCTTCGGCGGTTTCCTTCATCTTCTGCAGGATGAAGGCGGAAATCTGGCTCGGGCTGAACTTGCCGTCGCGCACCTCGACCCAGGCATCGCCATTGTCGCCGCCGACGATGTGATAGGGGACGAGGTCGACGTCCTTCTTGGCGACCGGATCGTCGAAGCGGCGGCCGATCAGGCGCTTGATCGCGAACAGGGTGTCGGTGGGGTTGGTCACCGCCTGGCGCTTGGCCGGCTGACCGACCAGTCGCTCGCCGGAATCGGTGAACGCCACCATCGACGGAGTGGTGCGCATGCCCTCGGCGTTCTCGATGACCTTGGCCGCCTTGCCTTCCATCACGGCAACGCACGAATTCGTGGTGCCCAGGTCGATGCCGATAACTTTGCTCATGTCATCCTCATTCCTGCTCGGCAGATCCCCGGGGCCCTGCTGGCTGCGGCAGCCGCCCCGCGACCCCCTTCCGGGTTGAATCGCTTAAATCCGTTCGGGAAAAGGCCGGTAGGCCTCGCCCTCGCCGCCTTATATAGGGCGGGGGCGGAGGCGTGCAACCATGGCAAAATGATGGCGGAGACACCCGGGACGCCGGGCCGGCCCCCAGGACACCCCGTCCCGAGCGGCGAAACGGGCGATTTGTCTTGCCAGCGGCGGGGAGGCTTGGCATGACAACGGGTCCCTCCCCCAGTCCGGCTCCCCCCTCCGATGCCCCCACGCTGGTCCTCCGCTTTCGCCGCCTACCTGGACCGGCGGGTGTTGCAGATGCTGGTGCTCGGTTTCGCCAGCGGCCTGCCGCTGCTGCTGACCTTCTCCACCCTGTCGGCCTGGCTGAAGACCGAGGGGATCGGGCGGGCGACCATCGGCGCCTTCGCCCTGGTCGGCACCCCCTATGCGCTGAAATTCCTGTGGGCGCCCTTGATCGACCGGCTGTCGCTGCCGCTGCTGACCCGGCGGCTGGGACGGCGGCGCGGCTGGGGGCTGCTGATCCAGACCCTGCTGATCGGGGCGGTGCTGGCGCTGGGGTCGAGCGACCCGGTCGGCGACATCGGCCTGACCGCGCTGCTGGCGGTGGCGGTGGCGGTGCTGTCGGCCAGCCAGGACGTGGTGATCGACGCCTTCCGGGTCGAGACGCTCGACCCCGACACCCAGGGGCCGGGGGCCGGCGCGGTCCAGGTCGGCTACCGGGTGGCGATGCTGGTGTCGGGGGCGGGGGCGCTGCTGATCGCCTCGACCTGGGGCTGGTTCGCCGCCTACGCCACCATGGCCGGATTGCTGACCCTCGGCATGGCGGTGTTCCTGTTCGGGCGCGAGCCGACGCCGCGCCTCTCGCCCGAGACGCTGGCGCGCGAACGCGCTGTCGCCGAATTGCTGGCCCGCCGCCCCGGGTTGCAGGGTCCGCTCGGGCGGCTGCTGGCCTGGCTGCATGCGGCGGTGGTCGGCCCGTTCGCCGATTTCATGACCCGGCCGGGCTGGATCGCCATCCTGCTGTTCGTGGTCGGCTACAAACTGGGCGAGGCGATGGCCGGAACGATGGCCACCCCGCTTTACATCGAGACCGGCTTCAGCCTCGAGGAAATCGCCTGGGTCAGCAAGATCTTCGGCTTCGGCGCCACCATCGTCGGCACGGTGATCGGCGGCGCGCTGGTGGTGCGGCTCGGGGCGATGCGGGCGCTGCTGCTGTTCGGCGTGCTGCAATCGCTCGGCAACCTCGCTTATGTCGTCCAGGCGATCGCCGGGCACAACATCGTCGCCCTGGCCGCCTGCGTGCTGGTCGAGAACCTGACCTCGGGGATGGCCGGCTCGGCGCTGGTGACCTATCTGTCCGGCCTGTGCAGCGCCGCCTACACCGCGACCCAATACGCGCTGCTGTCGTCGCTGAGCGCGGTGGGACGGACCCTGTTCGCCTCGACCAGCGGCTGGCTGGCCGATCAGGTCGGCTGGGTCGAATTCTTCCTGCTGACCACGGTGGCGACCCTGCCGGCGCTGCTGATCCTGCCCTGGCTGGCGCGCCGCGCGCGCGCCGTCCCCGCCGAGGGGGGTTGAAACCGAAGGCCGGGCGAGCGATGCTCAGCCTCAACCTGCGGCAGGACAGCGGGGAGTTGCGCCCTGCCCCGGTCGTATTCTTCCGGCGGCGCGGCAGACCGCGCCGCCCTTTCCCTCGCGACCACACCCCCCCGGGCGTGGCCGTGGCCCGCGGTCCCGCGGCGCCCAGCCGGCGCCCGCACGCCGCTTTCATAGATCAGGACTGACCAATCCATGGACCTCAAGAAGATTCCGATCGGCAAGAACCCGCCCCGCGACGTCAACGTGATCGTCGAGATCCCGCTGAACGGCAACCCGGTGAAGTACGAGATCGACAAGGAATCGGGGGCGATGTACGTCGACCGGTTCCTCAATACCGCGATGTATTATCCGGTCAATTACGGCTTCGTGCCGCACACCCTGTCCGACGACGGCGACCCGGTCGACGTGATGGTGGTCGGCCGCACCCCGGTGGCGGTCGGCGCGGTGATGCGCTGCCGTCCGATCGGCGTGCTGCTGATGGAGGACGAGGGCGGCATGGACGAAAAGATCCTGGCCGTGCCCCATTCCAAGCTGCTGCCCTATTACGACGGCGCCACCAGCCACGAGGATCTGCCCAAGATCCTGCTGCAGCAGATCGAGCACTTCTTCGTCCATTACAAGGACCTCGAAGTCGGCAAGTGGGTCCAGCTCAAGGGCTGGGGCGGTCCGGAAAAGGCCGGTGAGATCATCCAGCAGGCGATCGATCGCGCCCTGGCCCAGAAGGCCGCCAAGAAGAAATAACGACCGGGTAAAAAATGCCCCCCGGTAGCGATCCGCTGCCGGGGGGAACGCCGCCCCGCCCCGCCCCGGGGCGGTTTTCCGGCGGCAAGAGCATGGCACGGACCATGCATTGGAAACCGGCAACCCCGTTCCCGAGGTGCCCCATGTCGGTTTCCGCCACATCGCCGACCCCATCGGCGTCAACCGCCGCCGCGCCCTCCCCGGTCTACAACCCGGTGGAGGCGCTGGTGCCGGTGCTGCCGTCGGAAAACGCGGAGACGGCGCGGGCGGCCGGGCAGATCGGCGATAACGGGCTGCCGATGTTCGCGGACGGCGACGACCCGTCCTTCGGCGACCTGCTCGACGTCATCAACCCGCTGCAACACATCCCTTTCGTCAGCGACATCTACCGCGAGGAAACCGGCGACAAGATCGGCGTCGGGGCCCGGCTGGTCGGCGGCGCCCTGTTCGGCGGCCCGCTCGGCCTGATCGGCGCCGCGGTCAATTGCGTGATGGAGGAAAGCACCGGCGCCACCGCCGGCGGCCATGTCCTGGCCCTGTTCAAGGATGACAGCCCCGCCGCCGGCGACACCAAGCTGGCCGGGACCAAGCCGGCCGCCACCGTGGCCAGCGCCGCCGGCGATAACGGCACCGCCGAGACCGCCACCGGAACCACCGCCGCCACGTCCGCCGCCGCCGGCAGCGGCAGCGGCAGCGGATCGGCCGCCGCCACCGGCAGCGGCGATCGCGGCCGGCTGGCCCTGCTCGACAATCTGATCGGCAACGAAACGGTGGCCCCGGCCGCCGCGCCACGGGCGACGGTGACGACCACCCCGATCACCGCCCCCACCCGGGTGGCCCAGAGCGACACCACCACCAGCCCCGCCGCCGCCACCGTCAGCGACGCCGCCAACCCGACCCGGCTGACCCCGGAGGCCTCGACCCGGCCGCTGAAGATGCCGATGCGGACGGTGCCGATCGCCACCCGCGATCCGCCCCGGATCACCGGCTCGCTGTCGAGCAGCGGCGCCCATTCCGCCCTGCCGATCACCGGCCAGCGGCCACAGACCGGGCTGGTCGCCCCGTCTTCGGCCGGCTCGATGGTCGCCGCCCAGTCCGAGGCCGGCGCCACCACCCCGGTCACCGGCGGCCCGTCGCTGACCGTCACCACCGAAGCGGCCAAGACCACCCCCCCGACCAGCCGGACCGTCACCGATCCCCGCGCGGCCACCGCCGCCCCGGCCGGCAACAACGACTGGTTCGCCGCGGCGATGTCCAACGGCATCGACAAATACGAGCGCAGCACCGGCCGCAAGTTGCAGGCCGACCCCAACGCCATCGGCGGCGCCACCGCCGCGCCCTGATCCGGACCGACCGGGCCGGATCAGCCCGCCAGCGCCCGCGCCAGCCGGGCCCAGTCGGCCGCGCCGCCGGGCAGGCCGAACCGCAGCCAGTCGGACCGGTCGGCGAAGGCCCGCACCAGAATCCCCTGCCGCCCCAGCCGCTCCCACCATTCTCCCGCGCGCGGATGAGCCACCAGACTGAACAAGGCGGTCCCTCCTACCGGCGCGAACCCGGCCGCCCCCAGCAGCGTCTCCAGCCGCGCCGAATCCGCCGCCAGACGGTGACGGGTCGCCTCGGCCCAGGCGGTGTCGTCATAGGCGGCGGCGCCGACCGCCAGCGCCGGCCCCGACACCGCCCACGGCCCCAGCCGCGCCGCCAGCGCCTCGGCCAGCCCGGCCTCGACGGTGGCCAGCAGCCCCAGCCGCAGCCCGGCCCGGCCATAGAACTTGCCGAACGAGCGCAGCACCACCGCCCCGGCCGGGGCCAGCGGGATCAACGACAGATCGGGGGTCGGATCGGCGAAGGCCTCGTCCACCACCACCAGCCCACCGGCGGCGGCGAACCGCCCGGCCAACTCGGCCAGTTGCGCCGGCACCAGCCGGCGGCCGTCGGGATTGTTGGGATTGACCACCACCAGCACCCCGGCCGGATCGGCCCCGGCCGGATCGGCGGCATACCGCACCGCATGGCCGGCCGCCTCCCAGGCCCGGCCATGCTCGGCATAGGTGGGGGAAAGGATGGTCACCGGCCCGGGCCGGCGCAGCCAGGGCAGCTGCTGGATCAGCGCCTGCCCGCCCGAGGCGGCGACCAGACGCATCCGCTCGGGCGCGGCGAAGGCCCGCCGCGCCGCCGCCAGCAACGCCTGCCCGGCCTCGTCCCCGGGCAGACACGACCAGTCGGCCTCGCTCAGCGGCGGCAGCGGATAAGGCTGCGGATTGATCCCGGTGGACAGATCGAGCCAGCCACCGGCCGGCCGCCCCCAGCGCGCCGTCGCGGCGGCAAGGTCGCCGCCATGCGGCGGCAGGGCGGCGGACGAACCGGACATCGGGGGAACTCCGAAACAGGGCACGGCCGTACAGGGAAGCAGGCCGCCCGGCCGGGGTCAACCGCGTTCGGCGCGACCGTCACTTTCCCGTCATTTTTGGCCAAGGCGGTTTACAGCGCCGGGAGCGGCTGATATACGGACCCCGGTTTTGTCGGAGCGAAGCATCGCGTCGTGCGGGCTGGCTGGGGGGCGAGGCCCCTGGCCCGGGGATGAGCCCGTCTGGTTCGGATTCCGGCGCCGCCGCCGCTCCCCACGCCCGCTCCACGGATGATCCCGCCATGAAGATTCTCGCCTGTAACAGTAACCGGCCGCTTGCCGAAGCGATCGCCGAATATCTCAACATGTCCCTGACCAAGGCGGTGGTCCGCCGCTTCTCCGACATGGAGGTGTTCGTCGAGATCCACGAGAACGTCCGGGGTGAGGACGTGTTCCTGATCCAGTCGACCTGTTTCCCGGCCAACGACAATCTGATGGAATTGCTGGTGACGCTCGACGCGCTGCGGCGCGGCTCGGCCCGGCGCATCACCGCGGTGATCCCCTATTTCGGCTATGCCCGCCAGGACCGCAAATCGAGCCCGCGCTCGCCGATCTCGGCCAAGCTGGTCGCCAACCTGATCACCACCGCCGGCGCCAACCGGGTCGTCACCCTCGATCTCCATTCCGGCCAGATCCAGGGCTTCTTCGACATCCCGCTCGACAACCTCTATGCCGCCCCGGTGTTCGTCAACGACATCCGCGCCCACTACATCGGCGACGACGTGATGGTGGTGTCGCCCGACGTCGGCGGCGTGGTCCGTGCCCGCGCCATCGCCCGGCGCATCGACGCCGACCTCGCCATCATCGACAAGCGGCGGGAAAAGGCCGGCGTGTCCGAGGTGATGAACATCATCGGCGACGTGCGCGGCCGCCGCTGCATCATGGTCGACGACATCGTCGATTCGGCCGGCACCCTGTGCAACGCCGCCGAGGCGCTGATGAAGGCCGGGGCCAGCTCGGTCTCCGCCTACGTCACCCACGGCGTGCTGTCGGGTGGCGCGGTCGCCCGCGTCACCGCCTCGCCGCTGACCGAACTGGTGATCACCGATTCGATCCCCGCCACCGAGGCGGTGCGCCTGGCCCACAACATCCGCCACGTCACCATCGCCCCGCTGATGGCCGAATCGATCCAGCGCATCAGCGAGGAACGCTCGGTCTCCAGCCTGTTCGACTGAGGACCGGGCTGCGCCTTCCTTCGGGAAAGCCACATGATAACAGCGGGTTGTCGCTTTGGCGGCAGCCCGCTTTTCATTTCGGGATACCAAATAGAAACCACCGCGATTGATTTCATCCGCTGGCAGAAGGTGACGGCGCGGGGGCGCGGGGCCACCATCCCCGATGGAGCCTCCAGCCCAGCCGGCGGCCCTGGGGTGCGGCTGAAAGGAGACGAATAGCCCGACCGTCCGGCTTTCGGCTGGCTTTTGGTGATATTTTTTAGGCTTTTTTTGTTGTCAAATCCGGTTGGAGGCAGCCTAATAACGGCAAACCAGCTTGACGACGAAATGGAGACGTTTTTTAGCATTAAAGTGGATTGAGGCTACCGCGATAGCGTCAAATCGCATTGACAACGGGATTTGCCTTCATATGAGCGCCAAATCACTCGATCTCAGCCAAGCCGTTCCCTACCACATAGGGGCGTTTCCGCCGAAATGTCTGGATTATGAGGCTATTTTGCCCGCCCTTGACGAGGCGGCCACAGCTCTGGCCCGCTATGACGAGAAGATGCGGGGGATGGTGAATGGTGATCTTCTGCTAGCCCCCCTCATGAGGCAGGACGCCGTTGCGTCGTCGCGCATGGAAAATACCATTTCGACCATTGAGGAAATTTACCAGATCGAGGCGGAGGAAAAGGCCGACTTGGCCAATCCTCATCGCGAAGCTCGGAACGACGGTGTAGAAACATTTCTTTACTCGCGAGCCATGCTCTTGGCGCGGCGGGCGCTGGAAGAGGGACAGCCTATAAGCGAACATTTAATTCGCTCCGCACATCAAGTGCTACTCTCTTTTGGGCGCGGAGCGCAAAAGCAACCGGGGGCTTACAAACAAGAACAAAATTTCATCGGAGCTGAACGTCAGGGCAAGGTCTATTATATCCCCATTTCACCGGAAATGTTGGGACCTGCCATGGTGGATTTGGTGGGATTTATTCATACGAGTTCGTTTCGTCCTCTCATCCGGACGGCCATCGCCCATGTCGAATTCGAGGCCCTGCACCCCTTCGCCGATGGTAATGGGCGCGTGGGTCGCATGCTGATCACTCTGATGCTATGGAAATTTGGGGTGCTTTCTCAGCCGAATTTCTTCCTGTCCGGCTATTTCGAGAACAACAAGGAAGAGTACGTTTTTCGTATGCGTGAAGTATCCGCCAGTGGCGACTGGAGTGGATGGGTTGTGTTTTTTCTAACGGCCATGGCCGAACAAGCGAAAGTCAACATCAGCACGGCGGACGCAATTTTGGCTCTATACAACCAAATGAGAGAACGTTTTCGCGCAGTTCTTAACTCACAATACCACGATCAGATTCTTGATTACGTTTTCGGAAACCCGGTATTCAGAAACGATCGACTAATAAAAATGGCCGGCATCCCAGCGGCTTCGGCACGTCAGCTTTCCCGGCGTCTGGTTGACGACGGCGTATTGCGTACCCTGCAGCCTTCTGCCGGGCGGCGGGCCGCTCTTTACGCCTTCGATCCCCTGCTTGATTTACTCAAGGTGTGAATGAGCCGGGCGGAATAATTTTCAAACGCTCAAAAACTGGTTCAGGTTTTTCGTCTCGTCGCCGGCTAAAGTTTGCACATCCAGTGCGCCGGCCCCAACGCGACCTCTCGATCAGTTACGAACGCCTGGGCGAACTGGCAGAGCGGCACCCCGACCATCCTGGATTCCGGCGGGATCTCGGGATAACCGAACGCCGCCTCGCCGCGTTGGAGCGGACCGCACGGTGAGGCGCGGGATCCAAGGGCCTCGGGCCCTTGGCAGGTCCGGGCGGAGCCCGGTCCACCGCCGCAAGGCGGACCATCTCTGCCGCAATTCGGCCAGAATGGGCGATTAGCCTCGTCCGTGATAGAGACTTGCCAGAACGGCGTTAGGTGACCACAGTCACAGCCTGCGGCCTGGGCATTGCCTAGCCTGGGGCCTTGATCCGGCCGGGCCGGGTTTTCCCCTCCCGATCGCAAGAGGAACGACGATGAGACCCATTACCTTGATTGCCGCCCTTTCCCTGGTTCTGATCGGCGCCACCGGTTGCTCCGACATGCGGCCGTGGCAGCAGCGTACCCTGTCGGGTGCGGCGATCGGCGCCGCCGCCGGTGCCGGCATCGGCTACCTCGCCGGCGGGCCGCTGGTCGGTGCCGCCGTCGGCGGTGTCACCGGCGCCGCGATCGGCGGGCTGACCAGCCCGGAAATGTCGGCCCACCGCCAGTAATGCGCCGACAGCTCCCCCGCCCCGCCGCCGACGCGGTGGGGCGATGACCTCCCGCCGCGCCCTGCTGGGCGCGGGTTTGGCCGGTCTGGCCCTCGCCGCCCTGCCCAGGCGCGGGGGTGCCGCCGCGCCGTTGCGGCTGGCCGCGCTGGGGGATTCGCTGACCGCCGGCTACGGCCTGCCGGCGACGGCGGCCTTTCCCGCCCGGCTGGAAGCGGTGTTGCGGGCCGAGGGCCGCGCGGTGCAGGTGAACAACGCCGGGGTGTCGGGCGACACCAGTGCCGACGGGCTGGCCCGGCTCGACTGGGTGCTGTCCGAGCGGCCGCAGCGGGCGATCGTCGAGCTGGGCGCCAACGATGCGCTGCGCGGGCTCGATCCCAAGCTGACCGAAGCCAACCTCGCCACCATCCTGACCCGGCTGGCCGGGGCGGGCATCCCCACCCTGCTGGCGGGGATGCTGGCACCGCCCAATTACGGCCGCGCCTACGAGGCCGCCTTCAACGCGCTCTATGCCCGCCTCGCCCAGACCCACAAGGTGGTGCTGTACCCGTTCTTCCTCGACGGCGTCGCCGGCCATCCCGAGCTGAACCAGCCGGACGGGCTGCATCCGACCGCCCAGGGGGTCGAAACCATCGTCGCCCGCATCCTGCCGGCGGTGCGGACCCTGCTCGACCATCCGCCCACCCCGGCCCGCGCCGGATGATCCGGCTGTTCGTCGGGCTCGACCTGCCGGCCGATCTGGCCGAACGGCTGGCCGGGCTCAGCGTCGGACTGCCGGGGGCACGGCGGATCGCGCCGGAAAACCTGCATCTGACCCTGCGCTTCGTCGGCGAGATCGACGAGGCCACCGCCGCCGACCTCGACCTCGCCCTGACCCGGGTCGAGGCGGCGCCGTTCACCCTGACCCTGGGCGGGCTCGGCCTGTTCGGCGACCGTCGCCGCGCCCACACCCTGTGGCGTGGAATCGAACCCAGCCCGCCGCTGCGCCAATTGGCCGGGCGAATCGAGGCGGCGACGACCCGGGTCGGGCTGGCGGCCGAGACCCGGCGCTTCAGCCCGCACATCAGCCTGGCCCGGCTCGACTCGATCCGGCCGGAACGGCTGCAACGCGCCCTGGCGGTGCCGCCACCGCCCGAGATGCTGGCGGTCGCGGCCTTCACCCTGTTCCAGAGTCACCTGTCGCCGCACGGCGCCCAGTACGAACGGCTGGTCAGCTATCCGCTGACGGCGGCCGGATCGGTGCCGGGCGGCTTGTCCGGCGGCGGGGCGTTCGAGTAAAGTCGCGCCCCGTACCGTCCGGAGGAATCATGTCCGACCGCATCCTGATCGTCGATTTCGGCTCGCAGGTGACCCAGTTGATTGCGCGCCGGGTCCGCGAATCCGGTGTCTATTGCGAAATCCACCCGTTCAATCGCGTCACGGTCGAATCGATCCGCGCCTTTGCCCCGAGGGGGGTGATCCTGTCGGGCGGCCCGGCCTCGGTGACCGAGGCCGGCTCGCCGCGCGCGCCCGAGGGGCTGTTCAGCCTCGGCCTGCCGGTGCTCGGCATCTGTTACGGCCAGCAGACGATGTGCGCCCAGTTGGGCGGCACGGTCGAGCCGGGCCATGACCGTGAATTCGGCCGCGCCGTGGTGACCCAGCTCGCCCCCTGCACCCTGTTCGACGGGATCAGCGCCGACAATGGCACGCTGGAAGTGTGGATGAGCCACGGCGACCGCGTCACCGCCCTGCCGCCCGGCTTCCGGGTGGTCGGCGCCTCGGAAGGCGCGCCGTTCGCGGCGATCGCCGACGACGCCCGCCATTTCTATGGCGTCCAGTTCCACCCCGAGGTGGTGCATACCCCGCGCGGGCGGGAATTGCTGGCCAATTTCACCCATCGCATCTGCGGCTGCGGCGGCGATTGGACGATGAAGGCGTTCTGCGCCCAAGAGATCGAACGGATCCGCGCCCAGGTCGGCGGCGGCCGGGTGATCTGCGGCCTGTCGGGCGGGGTCGATTCCTCGGTGGTGGCGGCACTGCTGCACGAGGCGATCGGCGAGCAGCTGGTCTGCGTGTTCGTCGATACCGGCCTGCTGCGGGCGGGCGAGGCCGATCAGGTGGTGTCGCTGTTCCGCGACCGCTTCAACATCAAGCTGGTGCACAAGGACGCCTCGGCGCTGTTCCTGTCGAAACTGGCTGGGGAAACCGACCCGGAGAAGAAGCGCAAGATCATCGGCGCCACCTTCATCGACGTGTTCGAGGCCGAGGCCCGCGCCGTCGGCGGGGCGGAATTCCTGGCTCAGGGCACGTTGTACCCCGACGTGATCGAATCGGTCAGCTTCACCGGCGGCCCGTCGGTGACGATCAAGAGCCACCACAATGTCGGCGGCCTGCCCGAGCGGATGAACATGAAGCTGGTCGAGCCGCTGCGGGAACTGTTCAAGGACGAGGTGCGGGTGCTCGGCCGCGAACTGGGCCTGCCCGACGAGATGGTCGGCCGCCACCCCTTCCCCGGCCCGGGCCTTGCGATCCGCATTCCCGGCCAGGAACTGACCCGGGAGCGGCTGGACATCCTGCGCGCGGCCGACGCGATCTATCTCGACGAGATCCGCAAGGCCGGCCTCTACGACGTGATCTGGCAGGCGTTCTGCGTGTTGCTGCCGGTGCGGACGGTGGGGGTGATGGGGGATTCCCGCTCCTACGACTACGCCTGCGCGCTGAGGGCGGTGACCAGCACCGACGGGATGACCGCCGACTTCTACCCGTTCGACATGGCCTTCCTCGGCCGCGTCGCGAACCGGATCATCAACGAGGTCAAGGGCATCAACCGCGTCACCTACGACGTCACCAGCAAGCCGCCGGGCACGATCGAATGGGAGTGATCCGGAGGCTTGCCACCGAAAGCATGGAAACATATCTAAGCCCGCGTCAATGCGGGCTTTTTTATTTTGTTCGGCACCGACGTGACAGCACGTTGTTTACAATCTCGCCGGCTTTATGAAATATTATCAAGGAGGCTTCGGGCAGGAGCCTGCCACCCGCCATAGCAAAGCTGTTGACAGCACTGCCTGTGAAATTCCCTCCGTTCCTGTGCATGCCATGTTCAGGTTCGAGAAGCGGTAGGCGGGTGACGTTTCGCCATGAACCGGGAGAACGTGTCATGTCGAGTGAGGCTATTCGGCCGTCCACAATTGAGGGCATCAAGCGCCTTGCCAAATCGCTCAAGATCGAGCACGGCATCCAACATACGCAAGCTCTGGACGCCGCCGCGCAAACAGCAGGATTCCAGAACTTCCGCCATGCGGGCCATGTGCTGCGCTCCGTTACCAAGACGGAGCAGCCCTGCCCCAGCCACCGCATCTTCCTGACTTCCTATTGGAGGGATGGCGACGGTGGTGAAACAAGACGCGAGACGCTGAGTATCTGGCTGTCTGTTCCGTGGTGTGATCTCATCACGCCGCCCCAGTTTCAGAACCACCGCGCACTAGGGAACTTTCGTGCGGAAGGGCCCGATCATCTGGCGCGCAAATATTTACAACGATCGCAATCCGAAGCCCGGCGGTCGGTCTGCGCAGCCGCACGCGCACTGCATTTCATGGATGCGACGAAGCTGCGCCCATCCAAGAGCCATAGCCGCGCCTATCCCGGCGGAAGGTCGAGTAATTCAATCCCTGGCTGCGACCACTACAGCATCTGGTACGACCCTCGGACGAAGCGCTATCTCTTTGCCGACGAGCCCTATGAGAAGGCTGTTGAGGGCAGGACGCAGGCGCGCGAGGCCTGGGCGAAGGAACATGGTTTTACCATCGTCAAGCCTGAGTGGACAGGCATGTACGCACCCGATCTCGGTTCCCGCCTCTATCTAATCGCGGACGAAACGAAAGGCATCCCTCTGCAACCTATCGCCGTCGCACTGAACAAGCTCTCTTCCCCCATTGTCGAGACTGCGTGGAACGGGGAATCCACATCAATGACACCGCTCTTTGTGAGTCCTGGATCTATTGCCAAGGCCACTGCAGCAAAGATCAAAGAGAAAACGCCACCGAAGAAACGCGGCCAGTGTAATTCGGTCGGCTACGTCTATGCTTTCGTTGGCCCGCGGCGTCGCCCAAAGGGCCAAATGCTGATTGCAGCGCACGCGCAAGTCGGCCATTTACTGAAGTCTGTACTCCATAACACTTACCACCGGAAGGGTGTTTATAATAGAATAAACACAATTCGCAGTGAACTTGACGAGTGGGCGGAGCGCGAGCATGGGCAAAGCGATCTATCGTCCAAACAATTCTTGAGCCTTTACTACCTAGAAGACAAGGAAGTTCACTTACCAAAAATTTCAGATGACGAACGAAAACTGCACATTCATAGTATTGATCTCGTTAAAAATATTCTAAGCGAAAACTACCCAGATTGCCAGCCACTACGGGCATTGATAAAAATGCTTGATGGCGCAATAAATTCACTGTCAAAATGGAAATAGCGGCTTTTAAAGCAAAAATAGAAGCCGAACCTGTCACTCGCTTGAACAGAGGACAAGCTATAAATCTGGTCGAAAACGCTACTTCGATATACGCCTAGTTCGCGAAATACATGAGTTCGCCCCGCCCCCACTTTTCAAACGCCCAAAAACGGCGGAGGTCCGGAGGCGCCAGCCTCCGG
The DNA here is from genome assembly GCA_039804805.1 of Pseudomonadota bacterium. Classification (GTDB taxonomy): domain Bacteria; phylum Pseudomonadota; class Alphaproteobacteria; order Rhodospirillales; family Magnetospirillaceae; genus Phaeospirillum. The sequence goes on along the minus strand of JBDLVO010000402.1, from coordinate 2 downwards.
GC
>JBDLVO010000401.1:0-6644 GCA_039804805.1 Pseudomonadota bacterium | reverse complement strand
CTTCCTCAACGAACGCCGCCTGCGCGTCTCCGCCCGGCGCAAGATGGAAGACGCCGTGCTCGCCACCGGCATTCCCTTCCATGGCCGCGAGGGACACGAGCCGTTCCTGCGCGAGCTGGGCGCGGTGATGAAGCACGTCGCCGGCATCCGCCGCTTCGGCTCGGCCGCGCTCGACCTCGCCTATGTCGCCTCGGGCCGCTGCGACGGGTATTGGGAATGCGGGATCAAGCCGTGGGACATCGCCGCCGGCATCGTGCTGGTGCGTGAGGCCGGTGGCTACGTCACCGATTACCAGGGCGGCACCCGCATGCTCGACAACGGCCAGGTCGTCGCCGGCAACGACCATCTCCACGTCCCGCTGCTGCGCCTGCTGCGCGCCGCCAACCCCTAAGGGGCAAAAGCCGGCCAAGGGGCGCGCCCCTTGGCAATCCCGCGGAGGGCCGTCCGGCCCTCCACCCCATGGGTTCGCAGGGCCGATGGCCCGGCGCGGTGAGCGCCGAGAGGCGGAGCCTTTCGGCAGGCCCAGGCGGGTTTCCGCCTTTCCGACCCGTGACTTGTGGTCGGGCGGGCCTTCGGATACTCTTGCCGCCGTTCGTTGCGGGGCATGCCAGGGGGCCGAGCCGATGAGTGCAGAGGGCAGGCGGGTATTTCTGATGGTGGGCGGTCTGCTGCTCGCCGTCGCCGCTCCGGCCGAGGCCCAGATCGTCATCGGCGACCGGCCCAGGTCCGACGTCATCGTCAATTACGACGTGCTCGACCGGCTCGGCCGCGAGCCCACCCTGCCCGACCTCTATTCCCGCGCCGCCGGCCTGCCGCCGCTGGTGCTGCCCGAGGCGGCGCCGGCACCCCACCATGCCCGCGCCGCGCGTCCGGCGCCCCGGACGGCCACCCGCCGCCCCCACCACAAGGCCAAGGCCGTCGCCGCCGCCCGCCCCCATCCCGCCCCGTCCCAGACCGCCGCCACCGCGACACGGCCTCCCGTCGCCCAAGGCGGCTCTGGCGCGGTCAGCTTCGCGCCCAATCCCCAGGTCACCGTCCCGGCCACCCCGCGTGTCGACGCGCCGGCCAAGCCCGTCGTCCCCCCGGCGCCGGCCCCGGTCAAGGCGGCCCCGCCGGTGGTGGACCTGCCCAAGGTCGAGGTGCCGGACATCGCCCCGCCGCCCAAGGCGGCCGAGCCCAAGCCCGAGCCGCCGAAGGCCGAGCCGGCCAAGGCCGAGACGGTCAAGCCGCCGGCCGAAGCCACCAAACCGACGGTGACGGCCAAGGCCGAACCGGCCCCGGTCAAACCCGAACCGGTCAAGACTCCCGAACCGGTCAAGGCCGAACCCGCCAAACCTCAGCCGGCAGCGCCCGCCCCGGTCGCGCCGCCGGCCGAAACCGCCAAGCCGACGACGGTGACGGCCAAGGCCGAACCGGCCCCGGTCAAATCCGAACCGGTCAAGACTCCCGAACCGGTCAAGCCGGCCGCCCTGCCCTCTCTCCCCCCCGCGCCCGCCCCGACCCCGGTGACGCCGCCGGCCCCGGTGGCGGCGATTCCGCCCGCTCCGACCCCGGCCCCGGCGGTGATCGCCGCGCTACCGCCGCCGCAACCGGCGGCGCGCAAGGGCGACACCCTGACCCTGCCGTTCGGGGTGGACAGCGCCAACCTGTCGGAAAGCGCCCGCGCCGCGCTGGAAAAGCTGGCGCAGCGGATGCAGGGCGACGAGCAGGCCTGGCTTCAGGTGCTGGCCTACGCCGCCGGCGACGAGGCCAACGCCAGCAAGGCGCGGCGGCTGTCGCTGTCGCGCGCGCTGGAGGTGCGCAAGTTCCTGATGGAAATGGGCGTGCCCTCGACCCGGATCGAGGTGCGGGCGCTCGGCAATAAGGTCGAATCCGGCCCGCCCGACCGGGTCGACACCATGCTGCTGCGGCGCTGACGCCCCGGCCATCGAACGGCCACATTCGCTTCCGACCCTGGCCGCGCCGGCTTTTCCCCGCGAGTCTCCGAGGCGCTGACAGATGACCCGACCCAATCGTTTCCTCTATCGCATGGCGGCCTTCCTGATCGTGGTGGCGGTGCTGGTGGTGATGCTGCGCGACGGGCTGATGCTGGCCTTCGCCCACAATCCCGCCCTCAACGGCCTGCTGTGCGGGGTGTTCCTGATCGGCGTGGTGCTGAATTTCCGTCAGGTGCTGATGCTGTCGCCCGAAATCGGCTGGCTCGAATCCTGGCGGCGCGGCCAGCCGGCGCTGTCGGGCGGGCGGTTGCGGCTGCTGGCGCCGATGGCGCGGATGCTGGGCGAACGCCCCGACCGGATGAACCTGTCGGCGATGGCGCTGCGCTCGGTGCTGGATTCGATCGCCGCCCGGCTCGACGAGCAGCGCGATCTGTCGCGCTATCTGGTCGGACTGATGATCTTTCTCGGCCTGCTCGGCACCTTCTGGGGGCTGTCGCGCACCGTCGGCTCGATCGGCGAGGTGATCGGCTCGCTGACCGCCGGCGCCGGCACCGATCCCTCGGCGGCGTTCGAACGGCTCAAGGCCGGGCTGGGACAGCCGCTGAGCGGGATGGGCACCGCCTTCTCGACCTCGCTGTTCGGCCTCGCCGGCTCGCTGGCGCTCGGCTTCCTCGACCTCAGCGCCGGGCAGGCCCAGAACGCCTTCTACAACGACCTGGAGGAATGGCTGGCGGGACAGACCCGGCTCGGCGCCAGCGGCCGCATCGGCGGCGGCGAGGAAACCGGCGGTGCCTCGGTGCCGGCCTATATCCAGGCCCTGCTGGAACAGACCGCCGACAGCCTCGATCAGGTCCAGCGCGGCCTCGCCCGGGGCGAGGACAATCGCGGCGGCGTCGCCAGCGCGATCACCCAACTGGCCGACAAGCTTTCCACCCTCAACGACCACATGCGGGCGGAACAGGCGTTGCTGCTGAAACTGGGCGAGGGCCAGCTCGAAACCCGCGCCCTGCTCGCCCGCCTGGCCGAGGGATCCAGCCCCGGCGGCGGGCTCGATGACCCGACCCGGGGCCATATCCGCGCCATCGACGGCTCGATGAAGCGGCTGGTCGAGGAAACCGTCGCCAGCCGGCAGGAGATGGTGGCCGAATTCCGCGCCGAATTGCGCCTGCTGGCCCGCACCATCGCCGCGCTGGCCGACAGCAGCCCGGATCGTTAGGCCGGCCGCCCCGCCATGCCCCTCTCCCGCCGCCCCCGCCGCACCCTCGACATCTGGCCCGGCTTCGTCGATGCCCTGGCGACGCTGCTGATGGTGGTAGTGTTCGTGCTGATGGTGTTCGTGCTGGCGCAATATTTCCTCGGCCAGACCCTGTCGGGCCAGCAGAAGGCGCTTGATCGGCTCGGCATCGAACTGGCCGCGCTGACCGAGCGGCTCAACCTTCAGATCGCCGACAACCAGACTCTCAAGGCGGATCTGTCGCGGCTCCAGGCCGACCTCGCCGCCAGCAAGGCCGAAAGCGACCGCCTCGCCGCCCATGCCGCCGGGCTGGAACAGGACCTCGCCGCTGCCACCGCCGCCCGCGGCGACCTGGAAGGCAAACTCGCCGCCGGCGAGCAGGATCTGGCCAACGAACGCAAACTGTCGGCCGAGGCCAACGCCCAACTGGCCCAACTGAATCGGCAATTGGAGGCGACCCGGCAGGAACTGGCCCGGGTGCTGGCCGCGCTCGAAGCCTCCGAGACCCAGGACAAGGCCCAGAAGGTGCAGATCGCCGACCTCGGCAAGCGGCTCAACGCCGCGCTGGCCGGCAAGGTCGAGGAATTGCAGAAATACCGCTCGGACTTCTTCGGTCGGCTGCGCAAGGTGCTGGGCAACCGCCCCGGCATCCGCATCGAGGGCGACCGCTTCGTGTTCCAGTCGGAATTGCTGTTCCCCTCCGCCTCGGCCGAACTGGGACCGCAGGGGGCCGAGGATGTCCGCCGCCTCGCCGCCACCCTCAAGGAGGTGATCGCCGAGATCCCGCCCGGGGTCAATTGGGTGCTGCGGATCGACGGCCACACCGACCGCCGGCCGATCACCTCGCCGCGCTTCCCCTCCAACTGGGAATTGTCGACCGCGCGGGCGATCACCGTGCTGCGGGCGCTGGCCGCCGCCGGCATCCCGAGCGATCGCCTCGCCGCCGCCGGCTTCGGCGAGTTCCAACCGATCGACCCGGCCGACACCGACGCCGCCTACGCCCGCAACCGCCGGATCGAACTGCGCTTCGACCAGCGCTGAGGCCTCCCCCCGACGGAGCGTCAGTAATCCTCGTCGCTCTCTTCGCCCGTCTTTTCTCCGAACCGCTTCCTGGGCTTGCACGGGGTGTAATCGACCGTCTTCATCATATCCTGGAACTGGCTCGGGGTGTGCTTGGTCTTGAACACCACCGGGAGATGACGGCGTGGAACCTCGGTGCCGGCGGGAACGGTGAAAAGGAAACGCTTCTTGATTTCGGCGGCATTGGGATCGCCGGTATCGATTTCATCCTCTTCGTCGCGCGCGATCAGGGCGGACACCGCCTGGGTGAAGGTCGGATCGACGATGGTTCCATCCGCGCACCGCTTGGCGATGAATTCCTGGAATTCCCTCACCTGCTTCCGCAGCGCCCCGGTCCTGGTCCGGGTCGAGAGGAAGGTGAGGAAACCAAGGATGGAGCTCTCGTTTTCGATTACCGAATAGAGCGAATCGAGATTGGCGAACATTTTCGATTGAACCAGGACGACCTTGCCGGCGGTGGTAACGGCCAGAATATCCGCGCCGGGAAAGTTTTCCCCGAACAGCGGGTTCAGGTTCATCACGATTTTGTATTTTCCGGTCAGCCCCAGCGAGATGGTCGCCTCGGATTCGCCAAGAGCCCCCCTGACCTTGGTTTCATAGGGGCGATGGCCGTGTTGGGAGCGCAGATCGCCGGCTTCGTCCACCACCATTTGCTGCGAGGCTGGCAGGGAATCGATGTCCATCTTCTGCATCACGCCCTGCCCCGCTGGACCGTACCGGGTCGGCGGAGGCGCGAACGAACCAGGAACAGACCGGGCGGGCTGAACGGCGGCGGACGGGCCATACCGGGTCGGTGGCGGCGCCATTCCCCGTGGCGCCAGGAACGGCTGGGCGGCCTGTCCCCCGGCGGGAACAGGCGGCCCGGCGGGCGGCGGCGGGGTGAAGACAGGGCGGCGGGCCATGACGAGACTCCCAGGGCGGCTCAGATCGGATCTGATCATCCTCCGGATTCGGGCGGACGCCAAGGCACACTGGCCCGGATCTTGCGCCCTCCCCTTTGCCGAGCCTTGGCGTCGAAGAGTGTCTGATGCTGATCGTGGGTGAGGTCTATTTTCACCATTGTCGCATAATGTTGTCACACCGGGACTGCCGCCCCGGCCCGGCTTGAAGGCTGGCGCCTCCAAACCTCCACTCTTTTCAAAAATGAAGGGGACACGGGCGGAACCCGCGCAAAAAGAAACCCCGCCGGCCACAAGGACCAACGGGGTTTCTTTTTCGGTTTGGTGGGCCCGCCGGGACTCGAACCCGGGACCTCTCGATTAAAAGTCGCTTGCTCTACCGACTGAGCTACGGGCCCCCACCGAAAGGGCGCCCACCTTATGCAGAGGAGCGCCCGGCGTCAATGCCCTACTTCTTGACGTCGGCCTGAATTCGCGCCCGGACCAGCTTGTCGGGGTTGATCACCATGCCGTTGTCGGCCGGATCGCCCTGCTTGATCCGGTCCACCAGATTCATCCCGTCCGTCACCGTGCCGATCACGGTATAGCGGCCGTTGAGGCTGGGGGCCGAGCCGGTCATGATGAAGAATTGCGAATCCGCGCTGTCCGGGCTGTTGGCCCGGGCCATCCCGACCACGCCGCGCACGAACGGCTCGCCCGAGAACTCGGCCTTCAGCTTCACCCCAGAACCGCCGGTGCCGGTGCCGGTCGGGTCGCCGCCCTGGGCCATGAAGCCAGGAATCACCCGATGGAACGGCGTGCCGTCATAGAACCCCTTGCGCACCAGGTCCTTGATCCGGGCAATGTGAGTGGGCGCCAGATCGGGACGCAGCTCGATCGTCACCGTGCCGGTGGCCAGCTCGAGCAGCAGGGTGTCGTCCGGTGCCCCGGCGAAGGCCGGCGCGGTGGCGGTCGCCAGCAGCAGCGCCAGGGCCGCGGTCAGGCGGCGAAACAGCTTGGTCATGCTTCTCCTCACGAGGCGGGAGCGGAATCGACGTCGGCGGCAACCCGCAGCGACAGGATGGTGTCGGGCGCATCGACGTTGCCGTTGCGCAGCACGCTGCCCTTCTTGATCTGGTCGACATGCTCGATCCCTTCGACCACCTGGCCCCAGATGGTGTATTTGCCGTCGAGATGCGGCGCCGGCTCGAACATGATGAAGAACTGCGAATCCGCCCTGTCCTCGGCGTGGGCGCGGGCCATCGAGCAGGTGCCGCGCACATGCTTCTCGGTCGGCGAGAACTCCGCCTTCAGCTTGCTGCCCGAGCCGCCGGTGCCGTTGCCCTTCGGGCAGCCGGTCTGGGCCATGAAGCCCTCGATCACCCGGTGAAACTTCAGGCCGTCATAGAATTTGTCCCGCACCAGTTCCTTGATCCGGGCGACATGGTTGGGCGCAAGATCGGGACGCAATTCGATCACCACGCGCCCAGTCTTCAACTCAAGATACAGAACGTT
>JBDLVO010000400.1:0-3103 GCA_039804805.1 Pseudomonadota bacterium | reverse complement strand
GCGTTGCGCATGATCTGGTATTCCTTGTCGGTCAGCGTCAGCGCCGGGGCGACGGTGATCGAATCGCCGGTATGCACCCCCATCGGATCGACGTTCTCGATCGAGCAGATGATGATGCAATTGTCCTTGCGGTCGCGCACCACCTCCATCTCGTACTCTTTCCAGCCGAGCACGGATTCCTCGACCAGCACCTCGTGCACCGGGCTGGCGGCGAGACCGCCGGCGACGATCTGCTCGTATTCGGCGACATTGTAGGCAATGCCGCCGCCGGTGCCGGCCAGGGTGAAGCTCGGGCGGATGATCGCCGGCAGCCCGATCTCGGACAGCGCCTCGCGCGCCTCGGCCAGCGAGCGGACCAGCCGTGAGCGCGGGCTGTCGAGGCCGATCTTGTCCATCGCCTCGCGGAACAGCAGCCGGTCCTCGGCCTTGGCGATCACGTCGCGCTTGGCGGCGATCATCTCGACCCCGAACGTCTCCAGCACGCCCATGTCGGCCAGCTTCATCGCGGTGTTGAGCGCGGTCTGGCCGCCCATCGTCGGCAGCAGCGCGTCGGGGCGCTCCTTCTCGATGATGCGGGCGACGAAATCGGGGGTGATCGGCTCGATGTAGGTGGCGTCGGCCAGCCCGGGATCGGTCATGATCGTCGCCGGGTTGGAATTGACCAGGATGACCCGGTAGCCCTCCTCCTTCAGCGCCTTGCAGGCCTGGACGCCGGAATAATCGAATTCGCAGGCCTGACCGATGACGATCGGGCCGGCGCCGATGATGAGGATGGAGCGGATGTCTGTGCGTTTGGGCATGACGGCGGGTTCCCGGGACTTTTCTCGGTCAGGCATAAACCAGAGCCTTCCGCGGTCCGAATCAACCGGGGAAGGCTCTGGAACTCATCGCGGGACGGTGCGGCGCCGGACCCGACGGCCCCGTGGCGCGCGCCGCCCCGGGGCACGCGCCCGGCCCGACCGGCCCGGTTCGCGCCCCTGCAGGACGGACTTTATTTCGCGGCGGCGATCTTATCGACGAAACGCTGGAACAGGTAATGGGAATCCTGCGGGCCAGGGCTCGCCTCGGGATGGTACTGCACCGAGAACACCGGGCGGCCGGCGACGGCGATCCCCTCGACCGAGCCGTCGAACAGCGAGCGGTGGGTGACGGCGACCCCGGCCGGCAGGCTGGCCTCGTCGACGACGAAGCCGTGATTCTGGCTGGTGATCTCGACCTTGCCGGTTTCGAGGTCCTTGACCGGGTGGTTGGCGCCGCGATGGCCGGTGTCCATCTTGAAGGTCCTGGCCCCCAGCGCCAGCGCCAGCATCTGATGGCCGAGGCAGATCCCGAACAGCGGCAGCCCGGCCGCGAGCACGCCCTGGATCATCGGCACGGCATAGGCGCCGGTGGCGGCGGGGTCGCCCGGGCCGTTGGACAGGAACACCCCGTCGGGGCGATGGCGCAGCACGTCCTCGGCGGTCGAATCGGCCGGCACCACCGTGACCCGGCAGCCGGCGGCGGCGAGACAGCGCAGGATGTTGCGCTTGGCGCCGTAATCGACCGCGACGACATGGCAGCGCGGTTCGGTCTGACGGCCATAGCCGCCGCGCAGGGTCCATTCGCTCTCGTCCCAGCCATAGGACTGGCGGCAGGTCACCGTGCCCGCGAGATCCATCCCCGCAAGGCCGGGCCAGGCGCGGGCCATCGCCGCCAGCGCCGGCAGGTCGAATTGGCCGTCGGGGGCGTGGGCCACCACCCCCACCGGGGCGCCCCGGCTGCGGATGCGGCGGGTCAGGGCGCGGGTGTCGAGACCGCCGAGGCCGGGAATGCCGTGGCTGACCAGCCAGTCCTCCAGCGGCCGGGCGGCGCGCCAGTTGGCCTGGGGGGTGATGTCGGCGCGCAGGATCAGACCGCGCGCCGCCGGGGTCAGGGTTTCGATGTCCTCGGCATTGGTGCCGACATTGCCGATATGGGGAAAGGTGAAGGTGATGATCTGGCCGGCATAGGACGGATCGGTCAGGGTTTCCTGATAGCCGGTCATCGCGGTGTTGAACACCACCTCGCCGACCTGGGCGGTGGCGGCGCCGATGCCCCGGCCCCAGAACACGGTGCCGTCGGCCAGCACCAGCGCGCCGGTGGCGCCCGGCGGGCGCGGCGCGTCGAAACCGTCTCCCGCGGCGGGGGTGCGGGGTGCGGTGGCGTCATGGTTGGACATGTCGGTTCCTTCGTCTGGCGCGGCCGCAGACGCACGCCGGGACATTTCGCGACAGGCAAAAGTCCCGGGGTTCGGAGGGGGCCGCGGCGGGCCCGGTCGGCGGCAGATGGCTGCGGGGCTTATAAAGAGCGCCCGATGCGAAGTCAAGCTTTCGCGCATCGGGGGAAAAGCGATGCCATTTCAATTGTTTGTCTTTCGGACACCGCGCTTTTCTTCGGCGGGGAATTGCGTTAGCGTGAGCCCTTTCCCGGTACGGCGGGGACCGGAGCGGGCAAAGGGAGAGGGTGATGTTGCGCGCACAATTGAACGACGCCCTGAAAACGGCGATGCTGGGCAAGGACACCCGCACCGTCGCGACGGTGCGGCTGATCCTGGCGGCGCTGAAGGACCGCGACATCGCGGCGCGCCCGCGCGGCCTGTCCGACGGAATTCCCGACGAGGAAATCCTCCAGATGCTCCAGTCGATGATCAAGCAGCGGCGCGAGAGCATCATCCTCTACGAGCAGGGCGGCCGGCTCGAACTGGCCGAGCAGGAAGCCGAGGAAATCACCGTCATCGAACGCTTCCTGCCGCGCCAGATGACCGCCGACGAGGTGGAAGCCGCGATCGACGCCGTCATCGCCGAATTGGGCGCCACCGGTCTCAAGGACATGGGCAGGATCATGGCCGCGCTCAAGGAGCGTCATGCCGGACGGATGGATTTCGCCCGGGCCAGCGCGACGGTCAAGGCCCGCCTCGGCGCGGTCTGACCGACCGCCGCCGCAGAAAAACACCCCGATCGACCGGTCAAGAGGATAAAACAAAGGCGCGGGGCCGCCGGCCCCGGCTTGCCCCGACGGTCGGATCTGTGTGATGGCGTTCCCCCCCTCGTTCCTCGAAGAACTGCGCACCCGGCTGTCGCTGGTG
>JBDLVO010000399.1:0-2827 GCA_039804805.1 Pseudomonadota bacterium | reverse complement strand
TGGATATGCTCAAAAACTAGCCATTTTGTCAAACATGCTCAAAAAAGCGCCTGGGGTGTATCCTAGGCTACCCAAAAGCAGGGTGCAAGCCCTACCTCCCGCCTGGGTTCGACGCTGGGTTGATAACCCGAGCGCCGACTTTGGCGGACTTCGCCTATTGTGCGATGCACCACTTGCGCATGGCTGGCATGTTTAACCGAAAAATGGGGGGGCGGCGCCACGAAAATTCACGTCTGGGCGGCTGTGACAGCGAAGTGACATAAGGATAACTATCCGGAAGGATATAAGTCACCCCGGCGGCCGCACCAGCCTGAACCAATAATCCTCGACCCGGTGGATGGCGTGGAACAGCGCGTCGATGTCGAACGGCTTGGCGATGTAGCCGCCGGCGCCGGCGCGGTAGGCCGAGTCGACGTCGCAATTGGCGGTCGAGGTCGACATCATCACCACCGGCAGGTGGCTGAGGTGGGGGTCGGCGCGGATCTCGCCCAGCAGTTCGAAGCCGTTCATCCGCGGCATGTTGATGTCGAGCAGCACCAGATGCGGCATCAGAGGCGGCATCGGCGCGATCGGGGCGCCATCGGGGCGGGGCGGGGCGGGGCGCAGCCGCGCCAGCGCCTCGATCCCGTCGCGGGCATGTTCGACCACGCAGGGATAGGGGCCGATTCCGATCGCTTCCGACACCAGGGCGATGTCGCCGGCGTCGTCGTCGACCACCAGCACGCGGTAGGGGGTGGGGGGATTCATGCGCGGCGGGAATACCTTTCGAAGAGCGTCTGGCGTCGATCCATCGCCGAAGTTGCGGCAGCGGGCCGGCCGAAGGCGGTCATCCTAGCGCCGACGCGGGCGGCGTGCCAAGCGCCCCGGTGTTTTGTGCAAACCCCCCTTGCCATCCGGGGGATGATTGGGTATACACACCGCTTAGAGACGCACACGCACGTGCCTATGGCCCATTGGGGTTATGCAACGACGAACGCGTCCTTTTTGGAGAAGACGGCTGTAACGGCCGGTCCCCGAAAGGGAGGTGGACATGGTTGTGACCCGCGAACGGGCTCAAATCCCCCGAATGGAAAACAGTATGTGACGGCGGTCGCGCCGGAGCCGGGGCTCCGGGCGTTGCGGCCGCTGGACGGTTTTCGGCTCCTGCCTCCCTCGACCAGGGGGCGCGGGTGCGAAGCCCGTGTGCGATTCGCAATCCACAATGGCTCGGGAACGACGACAACGACGGGAGATCCCATGAAATGAAGCATTTCGCGTTTGACGGACGATTGGTGGTGGTTGGGTTCGGCAGCATCGGACAGGGGGTGATGCCGCTTATCTTGCGTCACATCGCGATCGATCCGGCCCGGATCACCATCATCACCGCCGACGAACGCGGCCATGACGTCGCCAACGAATATGGCCTGCGCTTCATTAATCAGGCTCTGACCCGCGCCGATTACCAGGCCCGCCTGTCGGCCCTGCTCGGGCCGGGCGATTTCCTGCTCAACCTGTCGGTCGATGTCTCCTCGATCGCCCTGGTCGAGCTGTGCCGCGAACGCGGCGCGCTCTATCTCGACACCTGCATCGAGCCCTGGGCCGGCGGCTACACCGATTCCAGCCTCAGCCCCAGCCTGCGCTCCAACTATGCGCTGCGGGAAACCATGCTCGGCCTGCGCGCCGGGGCGGGGGGGCGGGATCCGACCGCGCTGATCACCCACGGCGCCAATCCGGGGCTGGTGTCGCATTTCGTCAAGCGGGCGCTGCTCGACGTCGCCGCCGCCTGCGGCCTCGACGCCACCCGCCCGGCCGACCGCGCCGGCTGGGCCGATCTCGCCCATCGCGCCGGGGTCAAGGTGATCCACATCGCCGAGCGCGACACCCAGATCGCCGACCGTCCCAAGCAGCGCGGCGAGTTCGTCAACACCTGGTCGATCGACGGCTTCGTCGGCGAGGGCTGCCAGCCGGCCGAACTGGGCTGGGGCAGCCATGAGAAGGCGTTGCCGCCCGACGGGCGCCGCCACGATTTCGGCTGCGATTCGGCGATCTATCTGATGCGGCCGGGCGCCAGCCAGCGGGTGCGCACCTGGACCCCGCAGGAAGGGCCGTTCCACGGCTTCCTGATCACCCACAGCGAATCGATCTCGATCGCCGATTTCCTCACCGTGCGTGACAACGGCGCGGTGGTCTATCGGCCGACCTGTCATTACGCCTATCATCCCTGCGACGACGCCATCACCTCGCTGCACGAACTGGCCGGCAAGACCTGGCGGCAGCAGCCGGTGCAGCGGCTGATGATGAACGAGATCACCGCCGGCATCGATGAACTCGGCGTGCTGCTGGCCGGGCACGGCAAGGGGGCCTATTGGTACGGCTCGCAACTGTCGGTGGGCGAGGCCCGCTCGCTGGCCCCGCACAACAACGCCACCAGCCTTCAGGTCACCGCTGCCGTCCTGTCCGGGATGATCTGGGCGATGGAGAACCCGAATCGCGGCATCGTCGAGCCGGACGAGGTCGATTTCGAGCGGATCCTCGAATTGTGCCGGCCGTATCTCGGGCCGGTGGTCGGTGCCTTCACCGACTGGACCCCGCTCGACGGGCGCGAGGCGCTGTTCCCCGAGGACATCGATCGCGACGATCCCTGGCAGTTCCGCAATATTCGGGTGCTGTAAAAGATAAGGGGCGGCCTCTGGTCCAGAAGAAGGCCTCGGCCGGCTGCCTGCGGCAGGCGGTCGGCCGAGGCCCTGAAGCGGGAGAGGAAACAGACCAGGGGGGGCTGTCATATGGCCGCGACGGCCCCGGCTGGAGCCGGTGACGGCGGGATTCGACCCCCCGACACGCGGATTAT
>JBDLVO010000398.1:0-2830 GCA_039804805.1 Pseudomonadota bacterium | reverse complement strand
AGGGGGGTAGCGGTGGGGGACAGGCACGGAATGCGCCGCGCGGCGGTTCAGGGGGGGCGTTTGCTGGTGGCGCTGGTGCCGCTGATGCTGCTGGCGGGGTCGGGGATGGCGGCCTCGCCCTATGGCGCGGCCAATTGGGATCCCGACCTGATGATGCGGGAGATGACGCCGCACGGAGTGGCGCTGTATGCCGGCCGGATCGGCCAATTGGTGCTGAGCGCCGGGATCGGGTTTCTGTGCGGCGCGTTGTTCAGTCCCAAATTGCGTCCGTTCCGCCGGCTGATCGGGCTGGCCCTGGCGCTGCTGTTCGGGGTGGGCGGCGGTCTGTTCTGCCTGTTCGGGCCGTTCCCGGTGGCGGATTTCGCCAACGGTCTGCTGGCCGTGGTGTTGTTCCTGGCCGCCGTCGGGTTCGGCCTGCGGCTGGGCGCGACCCGGCTTGGCTCCGCCTCCGCGCCCCGGCGGCCGACCAGTCTGGGATCGGCGAAATGGGCCACCCCGTCCTATGTGGCCGAAAAGGGATTGTGCGGCGGCGAGGGGATGATGCTGGGCGGGATCGAGGGCGGTGGCGGTGCCGGGCCGGTGCCGCTCCATTATCACGGGACGCGGCACCTGCTGACCGTCGCGCCGACCCGCAGCGGCAAGGGAGTCTCGTCGATCATTCCGAACCTGCTGACCTATCGCGGCTCGGTGCTGGTGGTCGATCCGAAGGGGGAGAACGCGCTGGTCACCGCGCTGCGCCGGGGCAATGGCTGGGCCGAGGCCGGGATCACCGGCTTGCGGCAGCCGGTCCATCTGCTGGATCCCTGGGACGTCGCCGCATCGCGGCTGGGACTGCGCCCGGCCGCCTTCAACCCGCTCGACTGGATCGACGCCAACGATCCCGACGCCGCCGAGAACGCCTTCCTGCTGGCCGACGCGCTGGTGGTGAGCGAGGAGGGGCAGGGCGAAACGCGGTTCTGGGACGAGGAGGCCAAGGCCCTGCTGGTCGGGCTGATCCTCTATGTCGCCACCGCTCCGGCGGAGCAGGGGCAGCGCACCCTGGGCCGGCTGCGCGACCTGCTGACCCTGGAGGACCGGGCGCTCAACGAGGTGTGGCAGGCGATGTACCAGCATCCGCACCCGATCGTCAAATCGACCGCCGCCCGCATCAGCGGCAAGGATGCGCGCCAATTCAGCAACCTGATGGCGACGGTGCAGTCCCACACCCATTTCCTCGACAGCCCGCGCATCCGCGACAGCCTGTCGCGGTCGGACTTCCATTTCGAGGACCTCAAAAGCACGGCGGTCAGCCTCTATCTGATCTTGCCGGCGGATCGGCTGAAGACGTTCGATCGCTGGCTGCGGCTGCTGGTGCAGCAGGCGATCACCGTCAATGCCCGCCGGCTCGACGCCCCGCCGAGCCGGCCGATTCTGTTCCTGCTCGACGAGATGGCGGCGCTCGGCCGCCTGCCGGCGCTGGAACAGGCCTATGGCCTGATGGCCGGCTTCGGCATGCAGATCTGGGGGATCATCCAGGATCTGTCCCAGCTCGCCCGGGTGTACGGCGAGCATGGATGGCAGACCTTCATCAGCAATTCCGGCGTCGTTCAGTATTTCGGCAGTCGGGACAAGATGACGGCGGAATATTTCTCCACCCTGTGCGGGGTGACCACGGTGGAACTCCACACGGTGTCCTGGGCGGTCGGCTGGGCGGTCGGCGTCGCCCGCAGCTATGCCCGCCAATTGCGTGCCGGGGCCTTGTTCAGCGACACGACCGACACGACGTCCTCGAACCAGAGCGACACTTGGACCAGGACCAACGGTTCGAACGAGGCCCAGCGCCACTTGGCCTATCCCGATGAACTGATGGTGCTGAAGGATAACCAGCAGATCATCTTCGTGGAAAATCTCGATCCGATTCCCGGCGTCAAATTCCGCTGGTTCGAGGATCCCCTGCTCAGTCATCAGGGGATCAATCTGCTCCAATCCGACCGGCGTCTGCCGCATGAGGCGCCCGCGCCGTCGCGCCCGGCCGCGTCTCCGCCCCCGGCCGCCGCCGTTGCGCCGGCCCGGGTTCCGCCGGTGACCAAATCGATCCGTTGCGAGAGCTGCGGCGCCATTCTCTCGATGCGAATCGACCGTAGCGGCGTGTTCAAATGTCCGAAATGTGGCGGCCGGATCGAGATTGCCGCGCCGCCGGCGGGCTAGCGGTCGATTTCGTGGCCGGATTCGCGATTCTTGCGAAACTCAAGAGGGTCGTTCCGGCTGGCGCCGTCTTTGCGGGATTCGGAGCAGATCTCCCGCGACGTCGCTTCCAAATCCTTGCGCAGAACCAGTTGCCGGTCTTTCTGTTCGACCGAAACCATTCTGACCTGATAGGCGTCCTGTTGGTTTCCGGGCGTGCGTTCCCCTGGAATTTTCACAGGGGTAAGATTCGGTCGATCGGGCGATTCGGGATAAGGCGACATGATTCAATCCCTCCGATTCATTCACCCCATTGAGGATATCAATCGCGGTTGATCTCTCAACGGCATTGATCGCGGCGGCGAAAAAAGGGGGAGGTCCGGAGGCTCCGCCTCCGGGCGGGGTTCGGGGCGGCAGCCCCGCCTTACTCCTCCCGCAGCAGCCGGGCCGCCGGCCGGCTGAGGGCGTGGCGGCTGGCGGCGAGGCCGGCGACCAGGGTCGCCCCCAGCCCGGCGCCGACCGGGATCAAGGCGTGGAGCGGCAGTGGCGACCAGGGCAGCTTCATCACCAGGGTCAGCAGCGCCCAGGCGGCGGCCTCGCCGACCAGGGTGGCGGCGAAGGCGGCGGCCAGCCCGATCAGGCCGAACTCGATCAGGGTGGCGCGGCG
>JBDLVO010000397.1:0-2969 GCA_039804805.1 Pseudomonadota bacterium | reverse complement strand
CTATCCCCGTCCCGGTCAGGCCGAGGATGAACGGGCCGAGCGCGGCCGCGACCGCGCCGCGCTGGTGGCGGCGCTGCACGGCGCCGGGCTGCTGACCGCCGCCTTTCCCCGCGCCGGGGCGCTGTCCGCCGCCGAGATCGACCAGTTGACCACGGCGGCCCACCGCTATCTGGCCCGGTCGCGCTCGCGCCTCGCGATGGTGCAGATCGAAGACGTGCTGGGGCTGGCCTTGCAGATGAACCTGCCGGGCACCACCACCCAGCATCCCAACTGGCGTCAGCGTTATCCGGTCGAGGTGGCGGCGATCCTGGCCGATCCCCGCTTCGCCCGGCTGGCGGAGGACATGGCGGCCCGGCGCTGACACTCGGCGCGCGCCGCCGATGACCATACACTTGCCGTCCACACCCGTTTCATGGCGGAATGGCGGCCCATTTTGATCCCTGGCGGGCGAGAGAGTGACAATATGAACAAACCCGAGCCTGTGGCGGCGCATTCGCCCCGTGAAGACGTCGAGGGGATGAAGACGGCGATCCTCAATCACCTGCTTTACACCGTCGGCAAGCAAGCCCTGGGCGCCACCGCCCGCGACTGGTTTCTCGCGGCGGCGCATGCGGTGCGTGACCGTGTCACCGAACGGTGGATGCCGACCCTTGACGGCTATTACCGCGACGACGTCAAGCGGGTCTATTACCTGTCGATGGAGTTCCTGATCGGGCGAACCCTGGTCAACAGCCTGATCAATCTCGACCTCTACGCCACGGTGCGCGACGCCCTCCAGGCGTTGGGGCAGGATTTCGAGGAAGTGGTGGCGTGGGAGGTCGAGGCGGCGCTCGGCAATGGCGGCCTCGGCCGGCTGGCCGCCTGCCTGCTCGATTCGATGGCCACCACCGGGGTGGCCGGCTTCGGCTACGGCATCCGCTACGATTACGGCATGTTCACCCAGCATATCGAGCATGGCTGGCAGGTCGAAAGCCCGGAAAACTGGCTGCGCTACGGCAATCCGTGGGAATTCCCCCGGCCGGGGGTGATCTTCCCGGTGCGCTTCGGCGGCCGGGTGATCCATTTCCGCGACAGCCGCGGCCATGACTGCACCCAGTGGGTCGACGCCGAGGAAGTGATGGCGATGGCCTACGACATCCCGGTGCCGGGCTATGGCGGCGAGCGGGTCAACAATCTGCGGCTGTGGTCGGCCAAGTCCACCCGCGAATTCGACCTCAAATATTTCAACGCCGGCAATTACATCGAGGCGGTGCGCGACAAGAACGAGTCCGAGACGCTGTCGAAGGTGCTGTACCCGTCCGATCTGACGGTGCGGGGCAAGGAACTGCGCTTCAAGCAGGAATATTTCTTCGTCGCCGCCTCGATCCAGGACATCCTCGCCCGCTTCCGCAAGAGCCACAACGCCTGGGACCGCCTGCCCGACAAGGTGGCGATCCAGCTCAACGACACCCACCCCGCCTTGGTGGTGGCCGAGTTGATGCGGGTGCTGGTCGACGAGCATCGGGTGCCGTGGGCGCAGGCCTGGGGCATCACCCAGGGCTGCTGCGCCTACACCAACCACACCCTGCTGCCCGAGGCGCTGGAGACCTGGCCGGTCGATCTGTTCGCCCGGGTGCTGCCGCGCCACCTTGAAATCATCTACCAGATCAACCACGAATTCCTGCAAGGCGTGCGCTACCGCCATCCCGGCGATGCCGAATTGCTGGCCCGGGTGTCGATGATCTCGGAAGGGGAGGAAAAGCGGGTGCGGATGGCCCATCTCGCGGTGATCGGCAGCCACAAGGTCAACGGCGTCGCCGCGATTCATACCGGGCTGATGAAGAGCACGATCTTCTCCGATTTCGAGCATCTCTCGCCCGGCAAGATCGTCAACCGCACCAACGGCGTCACCCCCCGGCGCTGGCTGCTGGCGGCCAACCCGCGTCTGGCCGAGTTGATCACCCGCCATATTGGCGCGGGCTGGATCAGCGAGCTTGACCAGTTGCGCCGGCTGGAGCCGTTGGCCGACGATCCCGCCTTCTGCGCCGAGTTCGCCGAGGTCAAGCGCGCCAACAAGCGCGACATGGCCGAGATGATGGCCCAGCGCCTGGGCATCGAGACCGATCCGGATTCGCTGTTCGACGTCCAGGTCAAGCGGATCCATGAATACAAACGGCAATTGCTGAACCTGCTGCATGTGGCGGTGCGCTACGCCCGCATCCGCGCCAATCCGCTGCTGGAATCCCAACCGCGCACGGTGATCATCGGCGGCAAGGCGGCGCCGGGCTACGTGCTGGCCAAGCTGATCATCAAGCTGGTCAACGACATTTCCGAGGTGGTCAACAACGACCCGCTGGTCGGCCGCCGGTTGCGGCTGGTGTTCCTGCCCAATTACAACGTGTCGATGGCCGAACTGGTGATGCCGGCCGCCGACCTGTCCGAGCAGATCTCCACCGCCGGCACCGAGGCCTCGGGCACCGGCAACATGAAGATGGCGATGAACGGGGCGCTGACCATCGGCACCTGGGACGGCGCCAATGTCGAGATCTGCGAAGAGGTCGGCGAGGAAAACATGTTCCTGTTCGGCCTGACCGCGCAGGAGGTCGCCCGCCACCGCGTCGACGGCTACGACGCCTGCGCCCGGGTCCGCGCCGACAAGGATCTGGCGATGGCGCTCGACATGATTGCCTCGGGCTTCTTCTCGCCCGACCAGCCCGACCGCTACCGCAGCCTGATCGATACCCTGACGGTGGGCGGCGACCATTACCTGCTGACCGCCGATTTCGCCTCCTACATGGCGGCGCAGGACCGGGTCGACCGCGCCTATGCCGATGCCGAGGGCTGGGTCCGCAAGGCGATCCTCAACGTGGCGCGGATGGGCAAGTTCTCCTCCGACCGCACCGTGATCGAATATGCCCGCGACATCTGGGGGGTCAATCTCGGCCGGTAGGGCGGCGGCGGTTCGGCGGGCGGCCCCCCCCCCCCCCCCG
>JBDLVO010000396.1:0-5492 GCA_039804805.1 Pseudomonadota bacterium | reverse complement strand
GGGGGGGGGGGGGGGCCGGCGTCGGCCGGGGTGGCGGCGCCGATCGCGGTTTTATGGCTGCTGTCGCCCCTGGTGGCGTGGCGGGTCAGCCGGTCGCCACTGGCGGTGAGATGGGGCGCGTTGCCCGAGGCCGATCTCCGGATGCTGCGGCTGACCGCGCGGCGGACCTGGCGGTTCTTCGAAACCTTCGTGACCGCCGCCGATCACTGGTTGCCGCCCGACAATTTCCAGGAGGATCCGGCCCCGGTCCTGGCCCACCGCACCTCGCCGACCAATATCGGCCTGTATCTGCTGTCGGTGGCGAGCGCGCATGATTTCGGCTGGATCGGCACCGCCGAGGCCGCCGAGCGGCTGGAGGCGACGCTGGCGACGATGGGGGGGCTCGCCCGCCATCGCGGCCACTTCCTCAACTGGTACGACACGCAGGATCTGCGCCCGCTTGAGCCGCCCTACGTCTCGTCGGTCGATAGCGGCAATCTCGCCGGGCATCTGATCGCGCTGGCCAACGCCTGCCGGGAATGGTCGCGCGCCGGGTCGGTTCCGGCCGGGTGTCTGGCCGGGATCGCCGACGCCCTGGATCTGGCCCGGGCCGAATCGGCCCGGCTGCGCGACGGCCCCCGCACCCAGACCGTGACCTGGGTGCAATTCGATCATGTGCTGGCCGGTCTGGATCGGGCGATCGGCCAAGCCGGGGCCGAGGGGGAGGCCGGCCCGGGCCGGTTGGCGCGGCTGGCGGCCGAGGCGGAAACCCTGGTCGATATCGCCCGCGCCCTGGTGATCGAGCGTGATGACGGGACCGGCGCGGATCTGCTGTTCTGGGTGCGGGCCTGTCTGGAGGCGATCCGCTCGCAGCGGCGCGACCTCGACGCCGATCCCGTCGTGACCGCGCGGTTGGAACGGGTGGCGGCAACCGCCCGCACCCTGGCGCTGGCGATGGATTTCAGCTTTCTGTTCGATCGCGACCGCAAGCTGCTGTCGATCGGTTTTCTGGTGGCCGAGGGGCGCAACGACGCCAATTGCTACGATCTGCTGGCGTCCGAGGCCCGGTTGGCCAGCTTCATCGCCATCGCCAAGGGCGACGTTCCCGCCCGGCACTGGTTCCGGCTCGGCCGGGCCGTCACCCCGGTGGCGCACCGGGCGGCGCTGATCTCCTGGTCGGGATCGATGTTCGAATATCTGATGCCGTCGCTGGTGATGCAGGCGCCGGCCGACAGCCTGCTCGACCAGACCACCCGTCTCGCGGTGCGCAGCCAGATCGATTACGCCACCCGCCTCCGTCTGCCCTGGGGCATTTCCGAATCCGCCTATAACCTGCGCGATCTGGAATTCACCTATCAATATTCCAATTTCGGCGTGCCCGGGCTGGGGCTGAAACGCGGCCTGGGGCGCGACCGGGTGATCGCGCCTTACGCCACCGCCCTGGCGGCGATGGTGGCGCCGCACGAGGCGGCGGCCAATCTGAACCGGCTGGCCGCCGCCGGGGGGTTGGGCCGTTACGGCTTCTACGAGGCGCTCGATTACACTCCGGCCCGTTTGCCCGATGGCCGGACCGTGATGGTCGTCCGCGCCTTCATGGCCCACCATCAGGGCATGACCATCGTCGCCCTGGCCGACACCCTGTTCGCCGGAAGCATGCGGCGGCGGTTTCATGCCGAGCCGATCATGCGGGCCTCGGAACTGCTGTTGCAGGAACGGATGCCGCGCGACGTGTCGGTGGCCCATCCCTGGGCGGCGGAGGTCAAGGTTGGCGACGACGCCTCCCGCGAGGCCGACCGCTCCGGCAGCCGGCGGTTCGCCTATCCCCACCAGGCGATGCCGGCCACCCATTTGCTGTCCAACGGCCGTCTGACGACGATGCTGACCGCCGCCGGATCGGGCTATACTCACTGGGGCGACCTGGCGGTGACCCGCTGGCGCGAGGACATCACCCGCGACGATTACGGCAGCTACCTGTTCCTGCGCGATGTCCGCTCCGGCGCGGTGTGGTCGGCGTCCTGGCAGCCGAGCGGGATCGAGCCTGACGAATCGACCGTGGCTTTCCACGAGGACCGGGCCGAGTTCTCGCGCCGCGACGGGACCCTGACCACCGCGCTCGATGTACTGATCTCGGCCGAGGACGATGCCGAGGTGCGCCGCCTGTCTCTGTCGAACGCCGGGCCGCAGGAGCGGGAGATCGATGTCACCTCCTATGCCGAACTGGTGTTGGCGCCGCCCGCCGCCGACATCGCTCACCGGGCCTTTTCCAATCTGTTCGTCGAAACCGAATTTCTGGCCGGAATGGGCGTGCTGGTGGCGACGCGGCGGCGGCGGAATCCGTCCGAGCCGGAGGTGTGGGCCGGCCATCTGGCGGTGGTCGAGGGCGATTGCGGCGGCGCGATTGAGGTGGAAACCGACCGGGCCCGCTTCCTCGGTCGCGGCCATGGCCTGCGGGCGCCGCTGGCGGTCATCGACGGGCGGGCCCTGTCGAACAGCGTCGGCACCGTGCTTGACCCGATTTTCGCGTTGCGCCGCCGGGTGCGGATCGCGCCGGGGGCGACGGTGCGGATCGCCTTCTGGACCCTGCTGGCCGAAAGCCGCGACGGTCTGCTCGCCAGCATCGACCGGCATCGCGACGGGGCCGCCTTCGCCCGGGCGGCGACGCTGGCCTGGACCCAGGCCCAGGTCGAATTGCATCACCTCGGCGTCACTCCGGCCGAGGCCGGCCTGTTCCAGCGTCTGGCCAGCCATATTCTTTACGCCGCGCCGGGGCTGCGCGCCGGCACCGAGGCCATCCTGCGGGGCATCGGCCCCCAGTCGGGGCTGTGGCCGCTCGGCATTTCCGGCGACCGGCCGCTGATCCTGGTGCGGGTGGCCGAGACCGACCATCTCGGTCTGGTCCGCGAGGTGCTGCTGGCCCACGAATATTGGCGGATGAAACGGTTCGCCGTCGATCTGGTGATCGTCAACGACCATCCCCAGTCCTATGTCGAGGGAGTGCAGTCGGGTCTGGATGCGCTGATCCGCGCGGTACGCTCCGGCCGGGCCGACGAGGAGGGAACGGCGGGGCGGGTGTTCGCGTTCCGGGCGGACCAGATCTCTCCCGAGACCCTGGCGTTGCTGGGGGCGGTTGCCCGGGTGGTGCTGATCGCCGGGCGCGGCGGTCTGTTCGACCAGCTCGACCGCCGGGCCGAGACCCGGCCGCTGGACGGACAGCGCAACCGGGTTCGCCCGCGGCCGGCGGCGGGACCGGCGCCCCTCCCCGAGACCTTCCCGCGGGTGCCGACGGGCGCCGGCCTGGAATTCTTCAACGGTCTCGGCGGTTTCGCCCGGGAGGGGCGCGAATATGTGACGATCCTCGGGCCGGGGCAATCGACCCCGGCGCCCTGGGTCAACGTCATCGCCAACCCGCATTTCGGCTTTCTGGTTTCGGCCGAGGGCGGTGGCTACAGTTGGGCGCTCAACAGCCGCGACAACCAGTTGACGCCGTGGTCGAACGATCCGGTCGGCGACCCGCCGGGAGAGGTGTTCTTTTTGCGGGACGACGAAAGCGGCCGGCTGTGGAGCCCGACCGCCTTGCCGATCCGCGATCCGGCCGGGGTCTATGTCGCCCGCCACGGTTGGGGCTACAGCCGGTTCGAACATGCCGCGCAGGGGATCGAGGCCACCCTGTCGCAAAGTGTCGCGCCGGACGATCCGGTCAAGCTGTCGCGTCTGGTCCTGCACAATCGCTCGGGGCGACGGCGGGGGCTCGCGGTCACCGCTTATGTTGAATGGGTGCTGGGGCCATCGCGTCCGGCGACGCTTGCCTTCGTCTCCACCGAGATCGATCCGGTGACGGGGGCGATGTTCGCCCGCAATCCCTGGCGGCTCTCCGGCGGCGGCCGGGTCGCCTTCGCCGATTGGCGCGGCGGTCAGACCGACTGGACCGGCGACCGCGCCGAGTTCATCGGCCGCAACGGGGTGCTGGCCAATCCGGCCGCGCTCGCGGCGGGGCAGCCGCTGTCGAACCGGACCGGGGCCGGGCTCGATCCCTGCGGCGCGCTGCGGACCCGGGTCGTCCTGCCGATCGACGGCAGGGTCGAACTGGTGTTCCTGCTGGGAGAGGCGGCCGATGCCGATTCCGCCCGCGATCTGATCCGGCGGTTCCGGGTGGATTCGCCGGATCGGCTCGAGGCGGAAACCGCCCGGCGGTGGGACGACGTGCTCGGCCGGGTCCAGGTCCGCACGCCCGACCGGGCGATGGACATCCTGCTGAATGGCTGGCTGCTCTATCAGACCCTGTCCTGCCGGGTCTGGGCCCGGTCGGCCTTTTATCAGGCCAGCGGGGCCTATGGCTTCCGCGACCAACTCCAGGATGGCATGGCCCTGGCCTCGGTTTGTCCCGACGAGACCCGCGCCCACTTGCTGCGCGCGGCCGGGCGCCAGTTCCCGGAAGGGGACGTCCAGCATTGGTGGCTGCCCGGATCGGGGCAGGGGATCCGGGGCCATATTTCCGACGACCGGGTGTGGCTGGCGATCGCCGTCGCCCATTATGTCGCGGTGACCGGCGATGACCAACTCCTCGACCAGCGGGTGCCATTCATCGAGGGCACCGGGAGCCCCGACGCGGCGCAGGAGGCGTTTTTCGTTCCGACCGTATCGGAGCGGGATGCATCGGTGTTCGAGCATTGCGCCCTGGCGCTCGACAGCGCGCTGACCTGGGGGGCGCATGGCCTGCCGCTGATCGGGACCGGCGACTGGAACGACGGCATGAACCGGGTCGGGGCCGGCGGCGTGGGCGAAAGCGTCTGGCTGGGATGGCTGCTGTACGCGGCCTTGCACGCCTTCGCGCCGTTGGCCGAGCGGCGCGGGCTCGCCGACCGCGCCGATCACTGGCGGGAACAGGCGGAAACCCTGCTCGAGTCGCTGGAGCGCGACGGATGGGATGGGGACTGGTATCGGCGCGGCTTCTTCGATGACGGCAGCCCGCTGGGATCGCAGGTTTGCGCGCAATGCCGGATCGATCAGATCGCCCAGTCCTGGGCGGTGTTGTCGGGAGGAGCGGAATTCGGCCGGGGGCTCAAGGCGATGGCCGCGGTCGAACGTCATCTGGTCCGGGGAGGGGACCGTTTGGCCTTGTTGTTCACGCCGCCGTTCGACCACGGCTTGCCCGATCCCGGCTACATTCAGGCCTATCCGCCCGGCATTCGGGAGAATGGCGGACAATACACTCATGCCGCCTTGTGGTCGGTGATGGCCTTCGCGGCCCTGGGCGAAGGCGACCGGGCCGCCGGCCTGTTCTCCCTGCTCAACCCGATCAATCACGCCCGGACCCGCGCCGAGGTTCTTTGCTACAAGGTCGAGCCCTATGTGGTCGCGGCGGATGTCTATGCGCATCCGTCCCATCTCGGCCGGGGGGGGTGGACCTGGTATTCCGGTTCATCCGGCTGGATGCAGCGGGCCGGACTCGAATCAATCCTGGGGGTGCGGCTGGCGGCCGGTTCGCTCTACCTCGATCCCTGCCTGCCCAAGGA
>JBDLVO010000395.1:0-8844 GCA_039804805.1 Pseudomonadota bacterium | reverse complement strand
GGGGGGGGGGGGGGGGGGGGGGGGGGGGGGGGGGGGGGGGCGGCGATGACCAGGACGCGATCGATGGCGTGGGATCGCTCCACCTCATGCTTCAAATCGAAGAGGGTCCCGGGATCGGTCTTGTTGTCCTTGCCGATTGCAATGGCGACGTCATGGCGCCCTCCGAGGGGGGCGGGGCCGGTTTTCCCCCACCATGAACCCAGCAGCTTCTCCCCGATCAGGATCGGCAGGGCCTGATCCGCCTGGGCGGTGAGATCGATGACGTCGCGCCAAACATTTTCAGTTGCGGGAATGGGGGCAATTGCACCGCTAAGAGGGGGGCTCTTGTACCAGGGCGGGAGATGCAGCCCCCCGGGGGAGGGCGTGATCAAAACAGCACGACTCTTACGCACTTGTTTTTCCCTTTGGGCCTGGTTTGGGAGCCAAGTGATATAGTGAGAGGGTAGACGTTGATTTTTAAAAATCAACCAATTACACTATAGAATGGCAATTGAAAAGTGTAGTGAAATTTGCGCGAATTTCTAGGGCGTCAAGACGATCTATTGGTGTATCGAGCTAAGTACGCTCCTATAGCCGTCATCGGGCTGGCTTTCCGATTTCCGGGCAATATCCAAGATGAGCGGCAGCTTTGGCTTGCCCTTCAAGATGGATGTGATCTGGTGACCGAGATCCCGCCGGATCGCTGGGATACCGAAGTGCTTCGGCACCCCAGGCGTTCGGAGCCTGGGCGGAGTGTTACTTTTTCGGCGGGTGTCCTGTCCCGCATCGACGAGTTCGACGCCGGTTTTTTCGGGATTTCTCCGCGCGAAGCGGCCTGGCTTGATCCACAACAGCGCTTGCTGCTCGAACTGACCTGGGAAGCGGCCGAAAACGGCGGGATCCCGCCCTCGTCGCTGGCGGGTTCGGATTGTGCGGTCTATGTCGGCATCTCCGGGGTCGATTACGGCGTGCGGGTGATGGACGACCTCGCCGGCATGAGCGCCCACTCGATGACCGGCCATGCCCTCAGCATCGCCGCCAACCGCCTCTCTTACGTGTTTGATCTGCGGGGGGCGTCGGTCGCGCTGGACACCGCCTGCTCGTCGTCGTTGGTGGCGCTGCATCACGCCTGTAATGCGCTGCGCACCGGGGAATCCTCGATGGCGCTGGTGGCCGGGGTCAACCTGCTGCTGCATCCCTATCCGTTCGTCGGTTTCACCAAGGCCTCGATGCTGTCGGCCAACGGTCGATGCCGGGCGTTCGACTCCGCCGGCGACGGCTATGTCCGCGCCGAGGGCGGGGTGGTGCTGATGCTCAAGCCGCTGGCCCAGGCCGAGGCCGATGGCGACGACATCCAGGCGGTGATTCTCGCCACCGGCGTCAATGCCGACGGCAGCCGGAAGACCGGCATCACCATCCCCAGCCGGGAGGGGCAGAGCGAATTGATGCGGACGGTGCTCGGCCGCGCCGGTCTCGCCGCCACCGAGATCGACTATATCGAGGCGCATGGCACCGGTACCGCGGTCGGCGATCCCATCGAAACCGGGGCGATCGGCGAGGTCTATGGCCGCGCCCGCCCGGCGGGACGGGCGCTGCCGATCGGTTCGGTCAAGACCAATCTCGGCCATATGGAGCCGGCCTCGGGGATGGCCGGGCTGGTCAAGCTGGTCCTGATCCTCAAGAACCGGATGGTGCCGCCCTCGCTCCATCTCGAGACCCCCAATCCGAAGATCGACTTCGCCGGCCTCAATCTCGAGGCGGTGACCCGGTTGCGGCCGCTGCTGCCGGCGGCCGGGCGGGACCGCCTGGTGGTCGGCGTCAATTCGTTCGGGTTCGGCGGCGCCAACGCCCATGCGTTGCTGGAGGAATATCCGCGCCGCGTCCGTCCGGCCGCGCCACCGCCGCCGGTCGCCGCCCCCTTGCCGCCGCTGGTGCTGTCGGCGCGCCATCCGGCGGCGTTGCGCGATCTGGCCGCCCGGTACGCCGCGCTGTTGCAGGCGCGGCCGCAGGATTATGTCGCGGTGGCCCATGGCGCGGCCACCCGGCGCGATCGGCTCGATAAGGGGTTGATTCTGCGTCCGGCCAGCGTGGCCGAGGCGGAGCAATCGCTGCGCGCCGTCGCCGCGGGGGAAAATGCCCCCGGCGTGGTGATCGACGACCTTCCGGCCGAGACCGGGGCCATCGCCTTCGTCTATAGCGGCAATGGCGCGCAATGGCTGGGGATGGGGCTGCGCCTGCTGGGCGAATCCCCGCGCTTTGCCGAACTGATGACCGATCTCGATGCGCGGCTCGCGTCCGAGGCCGGTTTCTCCCTGCTGGAGGAATTGCGCCGGGAGGGCGCGGCCTCGCGGATCGACGACACCGCGGTGGCTCAGCCGTTGCTGTTCGCGATCCAGGTCGCGGTGACCACCCTGTTGCGCGAAGCCGGCATCGCGGCGCGGGCGGTCGCCGGCCACAGCGTCGGCGAGGTCGCCGCCGCCTGGGCGGCGGGGGCGTTCAGCCTCGATCAGGCCTGCCGGGTGATTTGCGCCCGGAGCGCGGCGCAGGCCACCACCCGTGGGCAGGGCCGGATGGCGGCGGTGGCCTTGTCGAGCAAGGCGGTTGCCCGGGTGATCGCTGAAGCCGGACTGGACGGCATCGAGCTTTCCGCCATCAACAGCCCGAACGGGGTGTCGGTGTCCGGCGATCTGGCGCGGTTGGGTCAGTTGGAGGCGGCGCTGCCGGCCGGGGTGTTCTTCCGGGTGCTCGACCTCGATTACGCCTTCCACAGCCGGATGATGGACCCGATCGAGGCCGATCTCGCCCACCGTCTCGACGGGTTGGCGCCACACCCGACCGCCGACGGTCCGATCACCTTCGTGTCCTCGGTCACCGGCGCGCCGCTCGACGGCAGCGCGCTCGGCGCCGAGTATTGGTGGCGCAATGTTCGGCAGCCGGTGCGTTTTTCCGACGCCGTGTCGGCCCTGGCCGATCTCGGCTGCCGTCTGTTCATCGAGGTCGGCCCGCACGCCATTCTGAACCGCTACATCAGCGAGGGGTTGGCCGCGCGGCAGATCGAGGGCCGGGTGCTGCCGACCCTGCGCCGCCATGACGATGGCCGGGCCCGTCTCGACGAGGTGATCGGGCAGAGCCTGCTGCTGGCCGGGACGGAGACGCTGCGCGCGTTGATTCCCGCCCCGGCGGAGCCGGTCCGACTGCCGAACTATCCCTGGCAGCGGGAACATCACTGGCATCCGCGCAGCAGCGAGGCCTACGCGCTGATCAATCGCGGCCGGGTCCATCCGTTGCTCGGCTGGCGGCTCAAGGAGCCGGTGGCCACCTGGGAGAATGTCCTCGATCCCTTCATCTGTTCCTGGCTGACCGATCACAAGGTGGCCGGCGGGGTGGTGCTGCCGGCGGCGGCCTATGTCGAGATGGCGCTGGCGGCGGCGCGGGCCTGGTTCGGCGAGGCGTGCTGCCATCTCGAACACCTCGAGATCCTCAGCCCGATCGTGTTCGACGGCGAACATGCGCGCACGTTGCGGCTCGAAGTGTCGGAACGGGACGGCAGTTTCCAGATTCTCAGTCGGCTCCGATTGAGCGAGGACGAGTGGAGCCACAATGCGGTCGGCCGGCTGCTGCGTGGTCCGGTGGCGGTCCTGTCCACCGTCGCCGCGCCGTCCGGCGCGGCCGAGGAGATCGGGCACGAGGAGCATTACCGCCGGGCCCTCGCGGTCGGTCTGGAGTACGGCCCGGCCTTCCAGGGACTGGCCCGGGCCGAGCGGCGGGGCGGCCAGGTGCAGGCGGTTCTGTCGGTTCCGGCCGAGATCCGGGACGACCTGTCCCGCTACGTCCTGCACCCGGCCTTGCTCGACGTCTGCTTCCAGACCCTGCTCCATTTCCTCCACGACCAGACCTGGGCGGCGGGGCCGTACCTGCCGGTCAAGGTCGGCGAACTGCGCCATTTCGGCGGGACGGCGGCGGTCGCCGGGTTCCGCGCCGTGTTGCGTCACGGCAGCCCGCGTTCGGCGCTGGCGGATTTCGATCTGCTCGACCGCGACGGCCGGGTGGTGGCCCAGGCGCTCGGCTGTCGGTTCCGGGCCGCCGCGCTGCACCGGCGGAGCGAGGGGACGCCGACCTGCTGGAGCATTCGCTCCCGTCTGGCGCCGCTGCCGGCCGATCCCTGGCACGGCGCCCTGCCGGCCCCGGCCGATCTGGCCGGGCAGGTCGGATCCTGGCTGGCCGCCAACGAGGCCGCGCTGGGATGCGAGGCCTATGCCGCCGAGATCCGTCCCCTGTTCGACGCCCTGGTGGTGTCGTTCGCCTATGAGGCGTTCGCCACGCTGGCGGATCGTCCCGACGGCTGGCTGTCATCGGCGCTGGATGGCGCCGGTTCGGTGCCGCCGCCGGTCCGGCCGCTGTTCTCCTGGCTGGCCGGGTTGCTGTCGCGCGAAGGCCTGCTGCACCGCACGGCGGCGGCGGGCTGGCGGCTCGCCCCGAGCGATCTGCCCGGCGCCCGCAGCATCTGGCTGACCCTGTTGCAGGATTCGCCGATTTCCGCCCCGGCCCTGGTGCTGGCGGCGCGGGTCGGCTGCCGGCTGGCGGCGTTGCTGGACGGCGATCTCGCCGCCGAGGGGGTGGTTCAGGAGATCCGGCACAGCGCCCAGATCGAGGCCTGGGCCGAACAATCGCCGACCTTGCGTGCCGCCGCTCTCGGGACCCGCCACCTGCTGCGGCTGGTGGCCCGCGACTGGCCGGCCTCCCAGCGGCTGCGGGTGCTGGAGATCGGCGGGTTCCATCATCCGCTGGCCGGCGAGGGGCTGGCCGAGGCGTTGCCGGACGATCGCTTCGATTATGTCCTCGCCCCGCTCGACGAGGATTTGCGGGGCCGACTGCGGGCCGAGTTGGCGCATGAGGCCAAGGGAACGGTCGCCGACTTTGATCCGGAGAGCTTCGAATGCCGCGACCGGGTCGATCCCGGCCGCTTCGATCTGGTGATCCTGCGTTACGGCCTCGGCCAGGTCGGCGCCGCCGCGCTGGCCGGGCTGCGGCGCCGTCTGGCGCCGCGCGGGCTGCTGGTGCTGATTGCCCCGGCGCCGGAACTGACGATCGATCTGGTGTCGGGAGTCGCGCCCGGCTGGTGGCGCGACGGCCGCGACGGCGTGCCGCTTTCCCCGCTGTTGTCGCCGCGGGCCTGGCGGACCTTGCTGGCGCAGCAGGGGTTCGAGGCGGTGGCGTCGTGCGGCCCGTGCCCGGACGATGCGGTCGAAGCCGGCGTCAGCCTGCTGCTGGCCCGGCCGGGGACGGAGACGGACGCGGCGGAACGTGCGGCGGAGAGCCCGGCGGCCTGGCTGCTGGTGGTCGAGGATGGGGCGGCGCGTCCGCTCGCCCAGGCGGTGGCCGACCGTCTGACCGCGGGGACCCACCGGGTGAGGCTGACCGGGCCGGAACTCGATGATCCGGCGGCGGCGCGGGCGCTGCTGGAGCGGGGCCGCAACGCGATGGGCGGGCTCGACCACGTGGTGTATTTCGGCGCCGGGATCACGGGGGAGAACGACCCGTTCGGGGCGCGCGGCGCCCTGGTTCATGCCTTCCATCTCGCCCAGACCCTGGGACTGGCCGAATCGCGTCCGCGGCTGTGGCTGATTACCGCCGGCGGGGCGCTGGGCGCCTCCGTCGGGACCCGTCCCGATCCGATCCAGGGCGCGCTGTGGGGTCTGGGCCGGGTGGTGATGAACGAAAATCCCGAGCTCGGATGTCGTCTGATCGATGTCGATTCGGCTCTACCGACCGAGGAGGCAGCCCGGCGTCTGGGGCTCGATCTGACCCGGGGCGACGGCGAAAGCGAGATCCTGCTGTCGCCGCTCGGACGCCATGCCCTGCGGATGGAGCGGGGGGCGCTCACCCCGCCGCCTGCCGCCGCCGATGGCGGGCGCTTCCGGCTCGATTTCCGCGTGCCCGGCCAGTTGCGGAACCTGCTGTGGCTGCCGCAGCCGGCCCGGCCGCTCGGTCCGGACGAGATCGAGGCCGAAGTCAAGGCGGCGGGCCTCAATTTCCGCGATGTGATGTATCTGATGGGGCTGTTGCCGGATGAAGCGGTCGAGACCGGCTTCTCCGGCGCCAGCCTCGGGCTGGAATTTGCCGGCGTGGTCACCCGGGTCGGCGCCGCCGTCACCAGTGTCGCGGTCGGCGAGGCGGTGGTGGGATTCGGTCCGGCCTGCTTCTCCAGCCACGTCGTAACCCGCGAGGGCGCGGTGGCCCTCAAGCCGGCCGACTGGTCGTTCGAGGCGGCGGCCACCGTGCCGACCACCTTCTTCACCGTCTATTATGCCCTGAAACATCTGGCCGACCTCCAGCCCGGCGAGCGGGTGCTGGTGCATGGCGCGGCGGGCGGGATCGGCATCGCCACCCTTCAGTTGGCGCGGCATTTCGGCGCCGAGGTGTTCGCCACCGCCGGCAGCGAGGAAAAGCGCGCGTTCGTCAGGCTGCTGGGTGCCGATCACGTGTTCGACTCGCGGAGCCTGAGCTTTGCCGACGAGGTGAGGGCAGCGACCGGTGGCGAGGGGGTCGATGTGATCCTCAATTCGCTGGCCGGCGAGGCGGTGCGCCGCAATCTCGGGGTGCTGAAGCCGTTCGGCCGCTTCGTCGAACTGGGCAAGCGCGACTATTTCCAGAACACGCCGGTCGGGCTGCGTTACTTCAAGGACAATATCAGCTATTTCGGCGTCGATGCCGACCAGTTGCTGGTGCGGCGGCCGGTGCTGGCCGCCCGTCTGTTCGACGAGGTGATGACGCTGTTTCATCAGAGGGTGCTGTTCCCGCTGCCCTACCGCCCCTTCGCCGCCGACCAGGTGGTCGAGGCCTTTCGCACCATGCAGCAGTCCCGCCATATCGGCAAAGTGGTGGTGCGGCTCGACGGGGCCCAGGTCCGCATCGAGCCGGAGCGGAGCCGGACGGTGGTGGCGCGGACCCATGGGGGCTGGATCGTCACCGGCGGTCTGACCGGCTTCGGGCTGCAATCGGCTCTCTGGCTGGCCGAGCGCGGCGCCGAACATCTGATCCTGGTCAGCCGGCGCGGCGCCGCCACCCCCGGCGCGGCTGAGGCGATTGCCGCGCTCGAACAGCGGGGTGCCCGGGTCGAACTGCTTGCCGCCGACATCGCCGACCGGGCCGCGCTGACCGCGTTGTTCGACCGGCTCCGCCACGACGGCGCGCCGCTGGTCGGGGTGCTTCATGCCGCGATGGTGCTCGACGACGCCTTCATTGCCAATCTCGATGCCGCCCGCTTCGCGGCGGTGCTGTCGCCCAAGCTGCGCGGCGCCTGGCTCCTGCACGAGCTGACCCGCGATTTCGGTCTCGAGCATTTCATCCTCTATTCCTCGGTCACCACCTTCATCGGCAATCCCGGTCAGGCCAATTACGTCGCGGCCAATGCCGGGCTCGAACGGCTCGCCGCGCTCCGCCGTCACCTCGGCCTGCCGGCGACCTGCGTCGCCTGGGGGCCGATCGGCGATGTCGGCTATCTTGCCCGCAACGAGGCGGTGCGCGAGGGGCTGACCGCTCGGCTCGGCACGGCCCCGCTGTTGGCCCAGGCCGCGCTGGCGATGCTCGATCCGTTGCTGGCCGGCGGGGGCGGTACCGTCGCGGTGTCCGATCTCGACTGGGCGACGCTGTCGCGCGTGCTGCCTTCGGCGGGGCAACCGCGTTTCGCCTCGTTGCGTCAGTTCGCCGGTCCGGCCGGCGAGGCCGAGGAGGTGCGTCAGTTGATCGCCGGGAAAAGTCCGAAGGAGACGGCGGCGATCATCGAAACCCTGGTGCGACGAGAGGTGGCGCAGGTATTGTGCATCGCCGTCGAGGCGATTGATAGCGCGACCGGGCTGCACCAGATGGGGATGGATTCGCTGATGGCGGTCGAACTGGCTCTGGGGCTTGAAAAGAGTTTCGGCATTCAGTTGCCGCCGATGCTGCTGAGTGAAGGTCCCTCGGTGGCGCGGGTCGTTCCGTATCTGGTCGAACGGCTGTCGCGCGATGATCGGGACGACGCGGAGCCGGCGGCGGGCAAGGCCCTGTATTCGGCGGCGGCCGCGCTGGCGGCCCGGCATGGCGAGACGCTCCCCCCCGAGTTCCTGGCGGAGACCGTCGAGGAAATCCAGACCATGACCGGAGCGAACTAGGACGATGGCAAGCACCGGTGGTCTGGTCGACACGGCCCGCGAGGAGTTGATCAAGCGTTTCCGCAGCCCCCGTCGCGACGGGGAGGCGGCCGAACCCGTGTCGGCGGGGCAGACCGGGCGGGACGCGAAGCGGGTGCCCGAGCAATTCTGCCGGTTCGACCGTTTCCCCGCCTACGAGGCGCTGCTGGTCCAGCAGGTGACGGCGCGCCGTTTCGGCCTGGCCAATCCGTTCTTCAAGCTGCATGAGGGCGGCGCCGGCGCCACCACTCAGGTCGATGGCCAGGTGCTGATCAATTTTTCGAGCTACAATTATCTCGGGTTGTGTGGCCACCCCCGCGTCAACAAGGCGACGATGGAGGCGATCGAACGTTACGGCACCTCGGCCTCGGCCAGTCGGCTGGTGGCGGGGGAGCGACCGATCCAGCGCCAACTCGAGGAAGAGATCGCCGCCAGCTATGGCGTCGAGGCCTGCATCGCGTTCGTCAGCGGTCATGCCACCAATGTCACCACCCTCGGCACGCTGTTCGGACCGAAGGATCTGGTGGTTCATGACAGCCTGATCCACAACAGCGTGCTGGAAGGAATCAGGCTGTCCGGCGCGGCCCGGCGCAGCTTCCCGCACAATGACCTCGAGGCGCTCGACACTCTGCTGAGCGAATGCCGCGGCCAGTTCGAACGGGCGCTGGTGGTGGTCGAGGGGCTGTACAGCATG
>JBDLVO010000394.1:0-6096 GCA_039804805.1 Pseudomonadota bacterium | reverse complement strand
GCGCTGGCGCCGCCGGCCGATTTCCGCGGCTCCGATCTCGCCGCGGCCGAGGCGATCCGCGACCAGTTGGCCCGCTTCGCCCGCCGTGCCCAGACCGAGCCGACCCCGCCGCTGGCGGCGGCGGTGGGGGCGATGTTGGCCGAGATCGACCGCCGCGCCGCCACCACCCTGACCGTGCCGTTGCTGGAAACCGGCCTGACCGCGTTGGCCCAGATCCAGGTCACCGGCGAACTCGGCTTCGCCGCCGCGCCGGGCCAGGCCGCGATGGGGCGGCGCTGGCTCGACCGGCTGCTGGTGCTGGCGCCGGGGCGGGGCGACCTCGCCATCCCCACCTTCAGCCTGCTGCTGGCGGTCGGGCGGGGCGACGCGGTGCTGGCGCTGGCCGACCGCCTGCTGGCGGCCGATCCGGGCGATCCGGTCGGGCTGCATTTTCGCGGACTGGCGCTGCTGCTGCGCCAGGATCCGGCCAGCGCGGCCGAGGGGTTCCGTCTGCTGCGGTTGGCGCTCGATCGCGGCATCGAACGTTTCCTGCCGATCGATCCGGCGGTAAAAAACCGGCTCGGACAACCCTAGCTGGAAATGCTATCGTGGGAACACGGATCCGCTGTCAAGGAGAAAGCCCGTGTTGAAGCCGCAAGTTTTCCTGGCCGGGTGTTGCGCGCTGCTGCTGCCGGCGCTGGCCTCGGCCCAGACCCCGGTCGGGGCGGTGGTGGCGCCGGTGGTGTCGTCGGAAATGAGCCGCAGCATCGGTACCGCGCCGGTCGACGCCACCGCCGCCAAGACCCCTGCTTCCGATCAGGCGGCCAAGCCGGGCGACGCCACCCCGGCGGCGCCCGCGCCGGTTCCGGCCCCGCCGCCCGCCGCCACGCGCTGAGAAGCGGCGGCCAAGCTTGCCCTTCAGTCGCCGCCGCGTCCGGCGCGCGGCCGGGGGGCGGCCTGGACGTCGAGGGCGATCGCCTGCAACAGCAACTGGAAGCCGAGGATGGTCGGCATCGCCGCCAGCATCACCGTGCCGGCCGAGCGGGTCACCCCGGTCTCGATCGAGCGCAGCCATTGCTCGGCGCCGAGCCCGACCCCGAACAGCAGCAGCGGCAGCCCGACCAGCAGATAGACCGCCACCAGGGTGAAATCGGCGACGAAGTGGCGGATCAGCAGACGGCGCAGGAAGCCCTTCAGCAGCAGCGGCGGGAACTCGACCAGCACCCGGGCGATCGACAGCGACGACACCTCGTCGCCATAACGCGCCGGGATCGCCACGTCCGCCACGGCGCGGCCGGCGATGCCCAGTTCGATCAGCATGTCGCTTTCGAAGAAATAGCGCGGCGCCAGCCGGTCCAGTTCCAACTCGGCCAGGGCGCGGCGGTGGATCGCGGTGTAGCCGTTGGTCGGGTCCATCACCCCCCATTGTCCCGAGGCGGCCTTGACCAGGAACGACAGCGCCGAATTGCCGACCAGCCGGGCCACCGGCATCGCCTTGAGGGCGTGGAGATGGCGGAAACGGTTGCCCTTGGCGTAATCGGCGCGGTCCTCGACCAGCGGCGCGATCAGGCGCGGGATCTCGGCCGGGTCCATCTGGCCGTCGCCGTCGATCTTGAGGGTGATGTCGCAGCCCAGCTCGAGCGCGCGGCGGTAGCCGGTGACCATCGCCCCGCCGACGCCGCGATTGACCGGATGGCGCAGCACCTCGATGCGGGGATCGTCGGCGGCGCGGGCGGCGGCGATGTCGCCCGAGCCCTGGGGGCAGCAATCATCGACCACCAGGATGTGATCGATCGTGGGCGGCAGGGTGGCCAGCACCGCCTCGAGATGGCGGGCGACCTTGTAGCTGGGGATGATGACGGCGACGCGCATGGCGGGGCAGTATAGCGGCGGCCTTTCGGCCATGCTAAGTGTTTGCGCATGACCCGGATCGGCTTCTACCACCTGACCCGCTGGCCGCTCGATCAGGCGCTGCCGCGGCTGCTGGAAAAGGCGTTGGCCGCCGGTCAGCGCGTGGTGGTGCTGGCCGGTTCGGCCGAGCGGGTCGAGGCGTTGAACGACCGGCTGTGGACCTATCAGCCGGATTCGTGGCTGCCTCATGGCAGCGAGCGCGACGGCGCGGCCGAGCAGCAGCCGGTCTGGCTGACCGCGCGCGAGGAAAACCCCAACGGCGCCACCATCCTGGTCGCCTGCGACGGCGTCGAGCCGGAGCGGGTCGAGGCCTATGACCGTTGTCTCGATCTGTTCGACGGCACCGACCCCGAGGCGGTGGCGGCGGCGCGGCGGCGCTGGAAGCGCTGGAAGGACCAAGGGCACGCGCTGACCTATTACCAGCAGAGCGAGCAGGGGGGCTGGGTCGAAAAGGCCTGATCGCTGGCGCGGGCCAAGGGGCGCGCCCCTTGGCGATCCCGCGAAGGGCCACAGGCCCTTCACCCGGTCACGGGTGGTCGTGGCGGTGGTGGGCGTCGGGGAAATGCGGGTGGCGGTGGCTCATCGCCTCGTGGCGGTGCCAGTGGACATGCGGGGTGTCCGACACCGGGGCGTCGTGGGCGTGGCGGTGGTGGTCGTCGTGGGTATGGGCGTGACTGTGGGCGAGCGCCTCGTGGCAATGGTCGTGGTCGTGCCGTTCCGTCAGGTGCAGCCACACCCCGAGGGCCATCAGCAATCCGGCCAGGGCCAGGGGCAGAGACAGCGGCTCGCCCAGCGCCAGCACCGCCAGGGCGGCGCCGACGAACGGGGCGGTCGAGAAATAGGCGCCGGTGCGGGCGGTGCCCAATTCGCGCAGGGCGACGACGAAAGCGACCAGACTGAGGCCGTAGGCGCCGAAGCCGAGTATGCCGGCCAGCAGCGCCGTCCCCGGCGTCGGCAGGGGGGCGCCGAGGCCGAGCGCCAGTCCGACATTGGTCACGCCGGCCGCCAGCCCCTTCAGGGCGGCGATCTGGACCGGATCGGCCAGCGACACCCTGCGGGTCAGGTTGTTGTCGATCGCCCAGCACAGACAGGCGGCGAGGATCAGCCCGGCCCCGGCCGAGGCCTCGATGGCCCCGCCCGGCCAGGACAGCAGCACCGCCCCGGCGACGATGGCGGCCATCCCCAGCACCACCCGGCGGCCGGCATTCTCGCGGAACAGGCCCCAGGCGATCAGCGCGGTCAGCACCCCCTCGGCATTCAGCAACAGCGCCGAGGTCGCCGCGCCGGTCTCGCGCAGCCCATACATCATCAACACCGGCCCGGCCACCCCACCGGCCAGGATCGCCCCGGCCAGCCAGGGCCGGTCGCCCCGGGTGATGTCGCCCCGCTCCCGTCGCGAGACCACCGCGACCGCCCCCAACCCGATCCCCGACCCCAGATAAAGCATCCCGGCCAACAACCAGGGATCGACCTCCCCGACCATCATTTTGGCGAGTGGCGTGCCAAGCCCGAACAGCAGGGCGGCGGCGAGGGCGGCAAGGATTCCGGGCTGTCGGCTCATCTCTCCCGACCATCGAAGGGATCCAAGGGCCTTGCGGCCCTTGGCGGGTGCGGGCGGAGCCCGCGTCTTTTTTTATGCCTTGATCACCTCGGCGGTGACGTCGGCGAGGGCGCGGGCGAACCGGGTCAGCATTTCGGCGATTTCGTCCTCGCTGATGACCAGCGGCGGGGCGAAGGCGACGGCATCGCCCATCGCCCGCAGGATCAGGCCGTGCTGCTGGGCGCGGGCGACCAGGGCGGCGCCGATGCCGCGGGCGGGATCGAACGCGGCCTTGGTGGCCTTGTCGGCGACCAGCTCGACCGCGCCGATCAGCCCGATGCCGCGCACCTCGCCGACCAGCGGATGGTTGGCGAAGCCGCGCAGCCCGTCCTGGAGACGCGGCCCGACCCGGCCGACATGGGCGAGGATGTCGCGCTCGGCGTAGATCTTGAGGGTTTCGACCGCCACCGCCGCCGACACCGGATGGCCGCCATAGGTGAAGCCATGCCCGAGCGTGCCGATCCGCCCGGCCTCGGCGACGATCGGCGCGACCATCTTTTCCGACAGCAGCACCGCCGAGATCGGCAGATAGCCCGAGGACAGCCCCTTGGCGACGGTGATGATATCGGGCCGCATCCCGAAGGTCTCGGTGCCGAACATCTTCCCGGTGCGGCCGAAGCCGCAGATCACCTCGTCGGCGACCAGCAGCACGTCGTATCGGTCGAGCACCGCCTGGATCTTGGCGAAATAGCCGGCCGGCGGCACGATCACCCCGCCGGCGCCCATCACCGGCTCGGCGAAGAAGGCGGCGACGGTGTCGGGCCCCTCGGCCAGGATCAGCGCCTCCAGCTCGGCGGCGAGGCGGGTGGAGAACTCCTCCTCGCTCTCGCCCGGCCGGGCGTTGCGATAGTGATGCGGGCAGGCCGCGCGCAGCACCGCCGGGTCGGGCAAATCGAACGAGCGGTGGTTGACGGCCAGTCCGGTCAGCGACGAGGTGGCCAGGGTGACGCCGTGATAGGCGCGGTCGCGGGCGATCACCTTCTTCTTCTGCGGCTGGCCCAGCGCGTTGGCGCGGTAGCGGATCAGCTTCAGCGCGGTGTCGTTGGCCTCGGAGCCCGAGCCGGTCAGGAACACCTTGCTCATCGGCACCGGGGCCAGCGCCAGCAGCCGCTCGCTGAGCTCGATCGCCGGGTCGTGGGCCTTGTGGCCGAACAGGTGATAGAACGGCAGCCGCCGCATCTGCTCGCTGGCGGCGGCGACCAGCCGCTCCTCGCCCCAGCCCAGCGCGGTACACCACAGCCCGGCCAGACCCTCGATGTAATCCTTGCCGCTATCGTCGAACACCCGCACCCCCTGGCCGCGGCTGATCACCAGTGGCCCGGTCTCCTGGTGGCGGATCGGGTTGGTGTAGGGATGCAGCACGGCGTCGCGGTCGCGCTCGGACAGGGTACGGTTGTGGGACAGGGAGGACATCATCGCTCCATCGTCAGGACAGAAGGGCCGACCATAGGCCGGATTGGGGCGATTCGATGGCGGCCGGCCGTCATTTTCCGCCGACCAGCCATCCGATCGCCAGGGGGGTGAGTAGGGCGGTGACCAGACCGGCCAGGCCGATCGCGAGGCCGGAGAAGGCCCCCTGGGTCTCGCCCTCCTGCAAGGCGCGGGTGGTGCCGAAGGCGTGGGCGGCGGTGCCGAGCGCCAGCCCGCGCGCCGCCGGGGCGCGGATGCGGGCAACGTCAAGGATCCAGCCGCCGGCCATCGCCCCGAACACCCCGGTCAGCACCACCAGCACCGCGGTCAGCGCCGGGTGGCCGCCGATATGCTCGGACACCGCCATCGCGATCGGGGTGGTGACCGATTTGGGGGCGAGGCTCAACTGGGTCAGCCGGCTGGCGCCGAGCCCGCGCGCGATCAGCACCGCGCTGGCCATCGCCACCGCCGAGCCGGCCAGGATCCCGGCCAGCACCGCCGGCCAGGCCCGCAACAGCGCCGGCAATTGGCGGTAGAGCGGCACCGCCAGCGCCACCGTCGCCGGCCCGAGCAGCAGATAGACCATCCGCGCCCCGGTGAAATAGGTGTCGTAGGAGATCCCGGTCAGCAGCAGCAGGCCGATGATCACCAGCATGGTCAGCAGTACCGGATTGAGCACCGGATGACGGCCGGTGCGCTCGTACAGCGCCATCGCCGCCTGATAGACCAGCAGGGTCAGGCCGAGGCCGAAGATCGGCGAGCCGACCAGGGCGGCCCAGGCGGCGGCGGGATCGAAACTCATGACGGCGGATCCTTGCGGCCACGGCGGTCGAGCGCCTGCATCACCCAGCCGGTGACCAGCATCGTCACCACCGTGCTGACCAGCACGGCGACGGCGATCGGGATGGCCTCGGCCGCCAGGGCGTCGGTCTGGGTCATCACCCCCACCGCCACCGGGACGAACAGCAGGCCGAGATTGGACAGGATGCCCCGGGTGACGCGGTCGAGCGGCTTGTCGACCCGGCCCCGCACCAGCAGCACCAGGAACAGCAGCAGCATCCCCAGCACCGGGCCGGGCAGCGGCCAGTCGAACAGGTGGACGATCGCCTCGCCCGCGAGCTGACAGACCAGAATCAGGGTGATGGAACCGAGCATCGTGCCGTCTTCGGTGGGGGGAGAGGGGGCGGATCGGCGCG
>JBDLVO010000393.1:0-4214 GCA_039804805.1 Pseudomonadota bacterium | reverse complement strand
TTCCTGATTGTCGCCGTAGGAGACGAGGCCCAGCGATTCCGAGTAGCCCCAGCGCGTCACCATCGCGCGCGCAAGGCGGGTCGCCTGCTCGATATCGCTGCCGGCGCCGGAGGTGACCTTGTCCTTGCCGAACACGATCTCTTCCGCGACGCGCCCGCCCATCAGCACGGCCAGACGCGAAATCATCTGCTCGTAGCTCATCGACAGCTTGTCGCGTTCCGGCAGCTGCATGACCATGCCCAGCGCACGACCGCGCGGGATGATCGTGGCCTTGTGCACGGGATCGCTGTTCGGGACGGTGATCGCGACGATGGCGTGACCGCCCTCGTGATACGCGGTCAGCTTCTTCTCATCTTCCGACATGACCATGGAGCGGCGTTCCGCGCCCATCATGACCTTGTCCTTCGCGTCTTCGAAATCGCGCTGGGTGACGACGCGCTTGCCGCGCCGCGCGGCCAGCAACGCGCCTTCGTTGATCAGGTTCGCGAGGTCGGCGCCGGAGAAGCCCGGCGTACCGCGTGCGAGCACTTTCAAATCGACGTCCGAAGCCACCGGCACGTTGCGCGTGTGAACCTTCAGGATCTTCTCACGGCCGACGACGTCCGGGTTCGGCACGACGACCTGGCGGTCGAAGCGGCCCGGGCGCAGCAGCGCGGGATCAAGCACATCCGGGCGGTTGGTCGCGGCGACGAGGATGATCCCCTCGTTCGCTTCAAAGCCGTCCATTTCGACGAGCAATTGGTTGAGCGTCTGTTCGCGCTCATCATTGCCGCCGCCGAGGCCGGCGCCGCGATGGCGGCCGACCGCGTCGATTTCGTCGATGAAGATGATGCAGGGGGCGTTCTTCTTGCCCTGCTCGAACATGTCGCGGACCCGGCTGGCGCCGACGCCGACGAACATCTCGACGAAGTCGGAGCCCGAGATGGTGAAGAAGGGGACGTTGGCTTCGCCGGCGATGGCGCGGGCGAGCAGGGTCTTGCCGGTGCCGGGCGGGCCGACCAGCAGGCAGCCCTTCGGAATCTTGCCGCCCAGGCGCTGGAACTTCTGCGGATCCTTGAGGAACTCGACGATTTCCTCGAGTTCCTGCTTGGCCTCGTCGATGCCGGCGACGTCCTCGAAGGTG
Organism: Pseudomonadota bacterium; assembly: GCA_039804805.1. Lineage (GTDB taxonomy): Bacteria > Pseudomonadota > Alphaproteobacteria > Rhodospirillales > Magnetospirillaceae > Phaeospirillum. The sequence goes on along the minus strand of JBDLVO010000393.1, from coordinate 3,091 downwards.
ACGCGGCCGGTCTTCTCGGTCAGCAGGCGGGCGCGGCTCTTGCCGAAGCCCATCGCCTTGCCGCCGCCCGACTGCATCTGGCGCATGAAGAAGATCCACACCCCGACCAGCAGCAGCATCGGGAACCACGACACCAGCAGGCTCCACACCGTCGGCGTGTTCTCGGCCGGCGGCACGGCGGTGATGCGGACGTTCTGGGCGCGCAGCCGGTCGACCACGCCCGAATTCTCGGGCAGGTAGGTGGCGAACGGCCGTCCGTCGCTGTAATGGCCGTTCAGCGAGTAGCCCTGGATGGTGACGTCGGTCACGCCGCCGCGCTCGACATCGGCGAGGAAGTCGGAAAACGACACCTGTCCGGTTCCGCGCTGGGGTGTTGAGGCCTGGAAGAGGTTGAAGAGCATCACCAGCAGCACGGCGATGATGACCCACAACGCCAGGTTCTTGCTGAAATTCAAGGTCGGGTCCTTCCTGGTTTGGCGTCGCCGCCGCCGGGCGCCGGGGGCAATGCCGAAGACATCGCCCTGGATATGGGGGCGGACACCGCCGGCACAAGAGAACAGCCAACGGTGGTCAGGGCCAGAGCCGGCGCCGGCTCCAGCCCGCGCAGAACCGCACGCGCGCCCGCAAGGTTATAACCGAGCCGTGGCACCGCGAAAACACCTCGCTGGTCATGCAGGGCGGGAATCGTCGCCCGCGCCGTCGCCGGGATGCCCAGAAGCCGCGCCGCCTCGGTCAGCGATCGACCCGGGGCCGGGCCGAGCCCGCCCAGAAGCAGTCCGGCCGGGGCGTCGGCGGCGGCGCGGGCGCGGAAACGGCGGTCCCACCACGCCGCGCCGCCGGGGGGCAGCGGCACCGGCGCTTCGGCGCGGGCGGCCTCGCGGCAGAGCGTCCAGGTGAAGTCGGCGCCGCCGGTCAGGGCGCAGCCGGCCAGGGTGGCGCCGCCGCTGCCGGCGCGCAGGGTGTCGGCCAGCCGCAGTAAGGCGGGGTGGCGCGGCGGCAGCGGCTCGCCGCCGATCACCGCCAGCAGGCGGGCGAGCAGGCGCAGGGCGATCTCGTCGGGCAGGCGGGCGAAGCCGGCGCCGTCGAGCCGGGCGAACCCGGCCGGATCGAGCCGGGTCAGCGCGGCGGCGGCGCGGGCGGTGTCGCCGTCGAGCGCGGCGCGGGCGCGGCCGAGCCGGGCGGCGGTGGCGGCCAGCCGGGCCGAATTCATTCCCTCGGCCGCCAGCAGCGGGGCGAGGCCGCGCAGCCGCACCCGGGCATAGGCCGGGTCGGCGTTGGAGGGATCCTCGATCCAGTCCTGGCCCCGGGCGGCGAGGGTGGCGCGCAGGCGGGCGCGGGGGACGTCGAGCAGCGGGCGCAGGACCTGGCCCCAGCGGGTGGGGCGGCAGGGGGCCATCGCCGCCAGCCCATCGACCCCGGAGCCGCGCCCGAGCCGCAGCAGCAGCGTCTCCGCCTGATCCTCGCGGTGATGGGCGAGCAGGAGATGGAGCAGCCCGGCCGCCGCGCACCAATCCTCCAGCAGGCAATGGCGGGCGACGCGGGCGACGGCCTGGAGATCGGCGGCGGGGCGGGGGCCGGCGCGGACCAGCACCCGGTGGGCGATGCCGCGCCCGGCCAGCCAGGCCCCGACCCGGGCCGCCTCGGCCGCCGCCTCGGGGCGGAGGCGGTGATCGACGGTCAGCGCGGTGACCGTTCCGCCCCGGGCGCGGGCCCAGGCCTCGGCCAGCAGGGTGAGGGCGAGCGAATCCGCCCCGCCCGACACGGCGACGGCGAGGCGGGGGGTGGGCTCGAACGGGCCGAGCCGGCCCATCAATGCGGCAAAATCGGGGTCGGTGAGGGGGGCGTCGTCCATCAGGTCAGCATAACGGCCCCGCCCCGGCGGAGTCTCGACAAGCCGGGCGGGGTGGCCGAGACTGGCGGCCGTTTCAGCAACCACGAGGGAGCCCTCATGCGCAAGTTCATCATCGGCGTCGGTCTGCTGCTGGCGGTGATCGCCGGCGGGCTGTTCTATCTGTTTTCCTCGCTCGACGGCATCGTCAAGACCGTGATCGAGCGGGTCGGCAGCGACGTCGCCGGCACCAAGGTGTCGGTCGGCGGGGTCGCGCTCCGTCTGGCCGAAGGCAAGGCGACGCTGTCCGGTCTGACCGTGGCCAACCCGCCCGGCTTCTCGTCCGAGCCGGCGATCCGGCTGGGCGAGGTCACCATCGCGCTCGACACCACCTCGCTCAACCATTCCCCGATCGTGATCAAGGAGGTGTCGGTGGCGGCGCCGGCCGTGGCGCTCGAACTCGGGGCCGGGGGCAGCAATCTCGCCGTGCTGCGCCGCAATGTGACCGGCGCGACCGCCGGTCGGGACGAGGCGGCTCCCGCCGAGGCGGCCGTGACCCAGGCCGAACCGGCCCAGGCCGAGGTGGCCCAGACCGAACCGGCCCAGACCGAGGTGGCCAAGACCGAACCGGCCCAGGCCGAGGCGGCCAAGACCGAGGCGGCCAAGCCCGAGGCGGCCCAGACCGAGGCGGCCCAGACCGAGGCGGCCAAGCCCGAACCGGCCCAGGCCGAGCCCGCCAAGACCGAGCCCGCCAAGACCGAACCGGCCAAGGCCGAGGCGGCCAAGCCGGCCGAGAAGACGGTGGTGATCCGTCATCTGGCGATCGCCCAGGGCCGGGTCAGTCTGGCGGTGACCGGCCTGCCCGGGGCCAGCACCACGGCCAAGCTCGACGACATCGTCCTCAACGACCTGGGCGAGAAGAGCGGCGGGGCCACCGGGGCGGAAATCGGCCGGGCGGTGCTCGACGCGGTGCTGTCGGCGGCGCTCAAATCGTCGATCAGCCTCAACGCCTCGCAGGGCGGCGCGGTGCTTGACGCGGTCAAGCAGGCGCTGCCGGAGCAGGCCGGCGAGGCGCTGAAGGCGCTGGGCCGGTAAGGCGACGGCCCCGTATCGACCTGGGGGAGCCCGCCGCCCGGCGGGCTCCCCCGGCGGTCGTCGCGGATGGGAAGACGGTGGTGGGCGCCGGCCGCGCCCGGGTCACCGCCGGTCGCCGTGCCCACCCGTGACAGGGGCGGAAAAGCCGGTTATGGTCGGCCCTCCGTT
>JBDLVO010000392.1:0-5161 GCA_039804805.1 Pseudomonadota bacterium | reverse complement strand
GATGATCGAGGTCGGCCGCGCCGGCGGCGGGCCGGTGTTCTACCGCTTCACCCGCGCCGGCTCGACCGAGGTGCTGCCGAAGGTGTCCTATGCCCAATGGTTCGCGCCGTGGGGCTGGATGGTCGGCACGGCGGTGTCGATCGACGACATCGAGGCCGAATTCCGCGTCGCCGCGCTGAAATTCCTCGCCATCGTGCTGGCGATCACCGCGCTGGTGGTCGGGCTGGTGGCGACGATCGCCCGTCAGATCGGCCGACCGCTGCGGCGGCTGACCGGGGCCACCACCCGGCTGGCCGCGCGCGATTATGCGGTCGAGATCGACGAGGACCGGCGCGGCGACGAGATCGGCACCCTGGCCGCCGCGATCCGCACCCTGCGCGACGCCGCCCGCGAGGCCGACCGGATGCGCGAGGCCCAGGAGCGCATCCGGCTCGATCACGAGGAAAGCCAGCGCGCCGCCGCGCGGATGATGGCCGACGGCTTCGAGGCCAGCGTCAAGCAGGTGTCGGACGTGATCACCACCTCGGCGCGGCAGATGCATCAGGCGGCGGAGAGCCTGACCGCGGTGACCGAGCGGACCTCGGCCCAGGCGGCCGACGTCGCCGGCGCCGCCGACGAGGCCTCGACCACGGTGCAGACCGTCGCCGCCGCCGCCGAGGAACTGTCCGCCTCGATCGCCGAGATCAGCCGGCAGGTGCGGGCCTCGGCGACGATCTCGGCCCAGGCGGTCGAGCAGGCCGACCGCTCCGACCATCTGGTGCAGGGGCTGGCCGGGGCGGTGACCCGGATCGACGACGTGGTCAAGCTGATCAACGACATCGCGGCGCAGACCAACCTGCTGGCGCTCAACGCCACCATCGAGGCGGCGCGGGCCGGTGATGCCGGCAAGGGCTTCGCCGTGGTCGCCAACGAGGTCAAGAGCCTCGCCAACCAGACCGGTCGCGCCACCGAGGAGATCGCCAGCCAGATCGCGGCGGTGCAGAGCGCCACCGGCGAGGCGGTGACGGCGATCCGCGCCATCACCGGCACCATCGACGAGATCAGCCAGATCGGCACCGCGATTTCCGCCGCGGTTGATCAGCAGCACGCCGCCACCGCCGACATCTCCAGCAACATCCAGCGGGCGGCGACCGGCACCCGCGAGGTGACCGAATATCTCGACCAGCTGGCGATGGCGGTGGCCGATGTCGGCAAAACCTCGGGCGGGGTGCTGACCGCGTCGCGCACGCTGACCGAGCAATCCACCCGCCTCGACGACGAAGTCGCCACCTTCCTCGACACCGTCCGCGCCTGACCCCCGCCCCGCCCCTCGCGGGGGGGCGGGGCGCCCTCTGGGGTCCAGCGCAAACAACGCCAAATATCGCTCAAATTATCTTCATTTCCAGCGACGGGGCCTCGCCCGCCCCACCGTGTCCCCCTACGTGCATCCGCGCCCACCCCATCAGCCCTTTCGGCGGGAAAAATCCCCCTAGCTTCTTCAAAAAGGAGTCGGCAACCGCCCTCCCCTCCCCTTGCCGGACCCCTCGGCGCCGCCGGAACACCGGCAAATTACCCCAAAGACTGTCTTCAGAATCCCCTTCTGTGTATTTGATCCTCACGGCGGATACAGCTATGGTAACGTGACAATTCATTGAATGATGGCGAGAGATGGCGAAAGTCGGTATTTTCCAGAAGATGATGATTGTCGTCGCAATCAACATCTTTGGTTTCACACTGGTGGCCGGCGCGGGAATGTACTTCCTGCATCACAAGATGATCGACGACCGCATCGCCAAATTGCACAGCATGACCGATTTCGCCAAGGACGTGGTCCGGACCGCGCACGACCGGGCGCAGAAGGGCGAGATCGGGCGCGAGGAGGCCCAGACCCAGGTGCGCGAGATGCTGCGCACCGTCCGGTTCGACAAGAACAACTACATTTTCATCTATACCGAGGACGGGCTTTGTCTGCTCAGCCCCGGCCGGCCCGAGCGCGAGGGCAAAAGCGTTCTTGCCATCACCGACACCAACGGCATGCCGTACATGAAGCGGATGATCGAGGTGGCCCAGGCCGGTGGCGGCGCGCTGTTCTACCATTTCAAGCGCCCCGGCACCGACAAGGCGGTCCGCCTCAGTTCCTATTCGCAGATGTTCGCCCCCTGGGGCTGGATGATCGGCACGGCGGTGGCGATCGACGACATCGAGGACGAGTTCGCCACCGTGGCGTGGCGCTTCGCCGCGATCGTGCTGGCGATCGCGGTCGGCGCCACCCTGCTGGCCTGGCTGATCGCCCGTCATGTGTCGCGGCCGCTGCACCGCCTCAGCGCGATCACCAACCGCCTCGCCCGCGAGGATTACGACAGCGAGGTGACCGAAACCGAGCGCGGCGATGAAATCGGCATGCTGGCCCGCTCGATCCGCACCCTGCGCGACGCCGCGCGCGAGGCCGCCAGCCTGCGCGAGGCCCGCGAAAGCGGCAAGGCCGAGGCCGAAGCCGAACGGCGCGCCGAATCGCGGCGGATGGCCGACCGGTTCGAGGCCAGCGTCAAACAGGTGTCGGACGCGATCGCCACCTCGGCCAACGGCCTGGAAGCGGCGGCGACGACCCTGACCGGGGTGGCCGACCGCGCCGCCAGCCAGACCGCGACCGTGGCCGACGCGGCGCAGCGGACCTCGGTCACGGTCGAGGAGGCGGCGGCCGCCACCGGCCAGTTGACCGCCTCGATCGAGGAAATCGGCCGTCAGGTGCGCGGCTCGGCGACGATGACCTCGCAGGCGGTGAGCGAGGCCGAGCGCTCCGACCGGTTGGTGCAGGGGCTGGCCGGGGCGGTGATCCGGATCGACGACGTGGTGCATCTGATCAATGACATCGCCGCCCAGACCAACCTGCTGGCCTTGAACGCCACCATCGAGGCGGCGCGGGCCGGCGACGCCGGCAAGGGCTTCGCGGTGGTCGCGGGCGAGGTCAAGGGGCTGGCCAACCAGACCGCCCGCGCCACCGAGGAAATCACCAGCCAGATCGCCGCGGTACAGAGCGCGACCGACGAGGCGGTGGCGGCGATCCGCTCGATCGGCGCCACCATCACCCGCATCGACGCCGCCGGCGCCACCATCGCCAGCGCGGTCGAGCAGCAGCAGGCGGCGACCGGGGCGATTTCCCGCAACATGCGCGAGGCGGCCGACGTCACCCGTCAGGCCACCGCCTCGCTTGACGCCCTGACCCAGGCGGTGACGGAGGTCGGCGACACCTCGGGCGGGGTGCTGGCCGCCTCGCAGGCCCTGGCGGCGCAATCGCACCGGCTTGATGGCGAGGTCACCGCCTTCATCGAGGCGGTGCGGGCCTGACTTTCGTCGCCCCCCAATCGGGTGCCGGCCCCAGATATTTCTCTAGCCTAGGTGATATGATCTTGGTATAGTCCCCTTGACATTGGGAGGGAGGAAACCCCTCCCCCCTTCTGCCGAGAGGAGGAGAACATGCGGGTCGATCCCCATTGCGAAGCCGGCGCCCCCCCTCCCTGGCCGGTGACGGCGGGTGGAGGCACCCTGCTGATCGGCCCCGCCAGCGAAGAGGCGGTGCGCGCCGGTCTGGCCGCCCCCTATTGCGGCTTTTTCGAATGCGACGAACCGCCGCGCCGCGATCAGATCGAGACTCTGTTGCAGGCCTCGGCGCGGGATGGCGGGCTGGTGCTGTCGCTGACCACCCGCAGCGCCTGGCAACTCGACCTGACCGGACTGATCGCCGAGGCGCTGGCGCGACGCTCCGGCACGCCCCGGCTCGAATTACGGCGCCAGATCGAACGGGATCTGTCGGCCGCGATCACCCAGGCGCTGGTGCGCGACAATCTCGGCCTCGACACCCCGCCGGCCCATTCGCTGTCCGGCCTGCTGTCCCACCTCGATCAGGTCGAGATCCGGCTGCGCGACCCCAACATCGCCACCCGCCGCCTTGACCTGCGCATCCTGGCCCAGGGCGAAGGCCGGGTCGAGGTGCTGCCCCCGCCCGGCCAGTTGTGTCGGGCGCCGGACTCGCTGTTCCGCCGCCTCGCCCGCTCGGTCGGCCGCCAGGGAGGCACCGCCCTGCCCCCCCTGCTGAACGCCTCGCTGGTCGGCTGAAGGATCAGGCGGGCCGCCGCCCCGCGCGCCTCGCGCGCAACGCCAACGAGTCAGGCGGGCCGCCGCCCCGCGCGCCGCGCGCGCAACGTCAACGAGTCAGGCGGGCTGCCGCCCCGCGCGCCGCGCGCGCAACGCCAACGAGTCAGGCGGGCTGCCGCCCGCCGGCCCGCTCGGGGAGCCAAGCTCCCCGAACCCCTCATTTTTCAATCAATAAACAAAAAGGGGGTCCGGGGCATCGCCCCGGCGGGCACGCGGGCAGAGCCCGCGCAGCGATCCCCCCGGCTCAGCCGGGCAAGGCCCCGCCCGACTGACGGTTGGGCCGGTCGGCGACGTCGCCACGGGCGATGGTCAGGGTTTTGATCAGGGCGGTGACCTTCTGTCCGGGCGTCAGGGCGAGTTCGGCCTGGGCCTCGCTGGTGATGCGCGACCACAGCGCGGCGCCGCCGCAATCGAGCATCACGTCGACCTGGGTATCGTCGAACGCCGCCACCGAGCGGACGAGTGCCGCGAGTTGATTGCGCACGCTGAGGCCGCTGACCGGGTCGCGGGCGATGGCGATGTCGTGGGCATGGATCCGCACCCGCACCGGGGTTCCGGCCGGGCGGTCGATCAGGTTGACCTTCAGCACCCCGCCGGCGAAACCCAGCCGGCTGATGCCGTAGCGGGGATCGCTGTCGAGCAGGGTGGCGGCCAGCACCGCGCCGACATCGCCCTGTCCGGTCAGGCCGAGATGGCGGGGCGAGGACAGCACCGTCTCGACCGGACCGATCGCCGCCACCCGTCCGTCCTCGACCAGCACCAGGGTATCGGCGAGGCGCAGCACCTCGTCCATCGAGTGACTGACATAGAGGATCGGGATGGTGAACTGGCGCGACAGCCCGGCGATGAACGGCAGCAATTCGTTCTTGCGCCCACCGTCGAGCGAGGCCAGCGGTTCGTCCATCAGCAGCAGGCGCGGCGCGGCCAGCAGGGCGCGACCGATCGCCACCCGCTGCTTCTCGCCGCCCGACAGCCCGGCCGGCCGGCGCGTCAGCAGCTTCTCGATCCCCAGCACGGCGACGACGTGATC
>JBDLVO010000391.1:0-3568 GCA_039804805.1 Pseudomonadota bacterium | reverse complement strand
GCGATCTGGCCGACACCGCCCGCGCCATCCTCGACAAGGCCCGTGCCGCCCAGTGCCATGTCGTCCTGCCGGTCGACGTGGTGGTGGCCGACAAGCTGGCCCCCGGCGCCGAGACCGAGGTGGTCGGCATCGACGCCGTGCCCGAGGGCAAGATGATCCTCGATGCCGGTCCGGCCTCGGCCGAGGCCATCATCGACCGCCTCGGCGGCTGCAACACCCTGGTGTGGAACGGCCCGCTCGGCGCGTTCGAGGTGGCGCCGTTCGACGTCGCCACCAACGCCGTCGCCCGCTGGGTGGCGGAACGCACCGGCCAGGGCCGGCTGCTCAGCGTGGCCGGCGGCGGCGACACCGTCTCGGCGCTGGACAAGGCCGGGGTGGTGGAAAAGCTGTCCTACGTCTCGACCGCCGGCGGCGCCTTCCTCGAATGGCTGGAAGGCAAGACCCTGCCCGGCGTCGCCGCCCTGGGCGGCGCCGCCTGAGACGCGGGCTCCGCCCGCCCCCGCCAAGGGCCGCAATGCCCTTGGATCCCTTCGGGGGTGGGGCGCGGAGCCGTTTTTTTCGTTTGGACGCGGACGTTGGGCGCGTAAAGACTAGGGAATGGGTTCCAAGGGCCTTGCGGCCCTTGGCGGGGGCGGGCGGAGCCCGCGAAATCCCCGATAGCGGGCAGGGTTGTTCATGAAGGTCCATTTCATCGGTGCCGGGCCGGGAGCCCCTGATCTGATCACCGTGCGCGGCCTCGCCCTGATCCGCCGTTGCCCGGTGGTGCTGTATGCCGGCTCGCTGGTGCCGGCCGAGGTGATCGCCGAAGCCTCGCCCGAGGCGCGGGTGGTCGATACCGCGCTGATGGATCTCGATCAGATCGCCGCCGAATTCGTCGCCGCCCGCGATGCCGGCCACGACGTCGCCCGGCTGCATTCCGGCGACCTGTCGATCTACAGCGCGCTCGGCGAGCAGATGCGCCGGCTCGACCAGCTCGGGATCGAGTACGACGTCACCCCCGGGGTGCCGGCCTTCGCCGCCACCGCCGCCGCGCTGGCGGCCGAGCTGACCCTGCCCGGGATCAGCCAGACCCTGGTGCTGACCCGCACCACCGGCCGGGCGACGCCGATGCCCTATGGCGAGGACCTCGCCACCCTCGGCGCCAGCGGGGCGACGATGGCGATCCATCTGTCGGTCCACAACATCGCCCATGTGGTCACGGAGCTGACCCCGCTCTACGGCGCCGATTGTCCGGTGGTGGTGGCGTTCCGGGTCGGCTGGCCTGACCAGCATCTGGTGCGGGGCTGCCTTGCCGACATCGAGGGCAAGGTCGCCGCCGCCGGGCTGACCCGCACCGCGCTGATCCTGGTCGGACGGGTGCTGGATGCCAAGGAATTCAGCGAATCCTGCCTCTATTCCCGCGGTCACGGCCGCACCGCCGAGTCGCTGGCGTGATCCCAGCCGCCGCCGTCCGGACACGACACTTTCGCTTGTGCCGGCTCGTCGGTTGTGCTTAACCCCTGCTCATCCTGTCAGACCGCAACGGCGCGATGCCCTGCGGCCTTTCGCGCAAAAAGGAAACACCGCCCATGAACAAGCTGTCCGCGCGCGGTCAGGCGTTGGTCCTGGCTTTCGGCCTGGCCGCCGCCCCCGCCTTTGCCGCCGACAAGAACACGGTGGTTGCCGTGGTCAACGGGAGCGAAGTGCATCTGTCGCAGATGGAGGAACTCGCCCGTCAGTTGCCGCCGGCGCTGGGCCAGCCTCCCTACGACGCGCTGCTTGAGGTCGCGATCAACAACGAATTGGTCTATCAGCAGGCCAAGAAGGAAAAGCTCGAGTCCGACCCCGAGGTCAAGGCGGCGCTGAAGCAGGCGGAAACCACCCTGATGCGCCAGGCCTGGATGGCCCACCGCGTCCGCGCCGCGGTCAGCGACGATGCGATCCGCGCCCGCTATGACGAGCTGGCCAAGGCCTTCGTTCCGGCCGAGGAAGTCCACGCCCGCCATATCCTGGTCGACAGCGAGGACGCCGCCAAGGCGGTGATCGCCGAACTGAACAAGGGCGCCGATTTCGCCGAACTGGCCCGCACCCGCACCAAGGATCCGTCCGGCACCCAGAGCGGTGGCGATCTCGGCTACTTCACCCAGAAGGACATGGTGCCGGAATTCGCCGCCGCCGCCTTCGCCCTCCAGCCCGGCCAGATCTCCAAGACCCCGGTCAAGACCCAGTTCGGCTGGCATGTGATCAAGGTCGAGGACCGCCGCATGTCCCAGCTGCCGCCGTTCGAGCAGGCCAAGGGCCGCATCGGCCAGCAACTGGCCGAGCAGATCGCCCAGCAGACCCTGACCGATCTGCGCGAGAAGGCCAAGGTCAAGCGCTTCGGGCCGGACGGCTCGGCGCTGCCGGACAAGCCGGCCCAGGCGCCGCAGCAGTAATCAGGCTGCCGCCCGGATGTTTCCCCCCTCCCGGCCCGGCCGGGAGGGGTTTTTCATGGCCGGAGGGCGGGATCACGCATCGGCGATGTAGAACGCGCTGATCCAGCCGACGGTGAAGCCCCATTTCGCCACCCGGGCGCGCTGGATCACCACCCCGTCGGGCTGGAGGAACATCCAGTCCTCGACCTCGGCCCGCTGCGGCAGCAGCCCCAGCAGCAGCCGCCGCACCGCGTAGGTCAGCTTGAGGGTGTTGCCGGAACTGGCCCCGGTCGCCTCGCCGATCACGTCGTTGGCGGTGCCGACATAGCGGCCGCTGGCGAGGCGGCGGAACGACCATACCCGCTGATGGCTGCTGCCGTCCTCGAAGGTGATGGTCTGGTCGATCTGGAGGGTGGTGTCGAAAAGCTGGCCGGTCGAATCGATGCTGAACTGCCGGCGCACCCGGCCGAAGCGGTCCTCGAACAGGCCCCAGCCGCGCAGATGGCCGGAAAAATAGCGTTCCAACGCCAGTTCGGTCTCGGCCTCGGCGAAATCACCCGGCCGCATCCGGAACAGCCGGCGCAGCGCAATCGCCGCGACCGCCAGCACCAGCAGCGAAAACAAGATCGTCATGTCTCGGTCCCCCCCTCTCGGGCCGCCGCGCGTTCCCCCGCGGACGGCGGCCGTCGCCATCGTGCCGGGCCGGCCGGCCCGAGGGCAAGAGGCGATTGGGAGGTCCCGGGCGGCCTATTCGCCGCGATTGACCAGGGAGAGGAACTCGCGGCGCAGGGCGGGATCGGTGCGGAAGGCGCCGATCATCCGGCTGCTGACCATCGATACCCCGGATTTATGCACGCCGCGGGTGGTCATGCATTGGTGGGCGGCGTCGATCACCACCGCCACGCCCTTGGGCTGGAGCACCTCCTCGATCGCGTTGGCGATCTGGGCGGTCAGCTTCTCCTGGATCTGGAGCCGCTTGGCGAAGATCTCGACCACCCGGGCCAGCTTGGAGATCCCCACCACCCGGCGGTCGGGCAGATAGGCGACGTGGGCGACGCCGAGGATCGGCACCATGTGATGCTCGCAATGGGATTCGAGCCGGATCCCGCGCAGCATCACCATCTCGTCATAGCCGTCGGTCTCCTCGAAGGTGCGGGCCAGCACCTCGACCGGGT
>JBDLVO010000390.1:0-8213 GCA_039804805.1 Pseudomonadota bacterium | reverse complement strand
CGTCGAGGCGGCGGGCAAGGCCGCCGACAAGGCGCCCGATTCCGCCGGATCGGGCCCCGCCTGATCCGGCAGGCGGCCGGAGCGGCGGCGATGCGGGCGCGGCGGGTCCGGTCGGGCCTGGGGCTGGCCGCGCTGGCGTTGGGGCTGGCCTGCGCCGGCCCGGGCGCGGCGGCCGATCCGCCCGCGCCGCACCGCCAATTGAACATCGGCCTGTCGCAGTTTCCGGCCACCCTCAACCCGCTGCTGGATTCGATGCTGGCCAAGAGTTACGTCCTGGCTTTCGTCCAGCGGCCGCTGACCGCCTATGATCCGTCCTGGTCGCTGGTCTGCCTGCTGTGCGAGCGGGTGCCGACGCTGGAAAACGGGCTGGCCCGGCTGGAACCGCTGCCCGGGGGCGGGCAGGGGATCGCGGTCAGCCTCGCCTTGCGCGACGGATTGCGCTGGGGCGACGGTACCCCGGTCGGTGCCGACGACGTGGTGTTCACCTGGGAGGTCGGCCGCCATCCCCGCTCCGGCATCGCCGAGGGCGAGCTGTTCCGCCGCATCACCCGGATCGAGGTGACGGATCGGCGCCATCTCACCCTGCATTTCGACCGGGTCACCTTCGATTACGCCGCGCTGGGCGATCTTCGGCCGCTGCCGGCCCATATCGAGCGGGCCCGGTTCGAGGCCGCCCCCGAGGAATACCGCGCCCACACCGCCTATGACCGCGATCCGGCCAATCCCGGCCTGTATGACGGCCCCTACCGCGTCGCCCTGGTCGAGCCGGGCAGTCACATCCTGCTGGTGCGCAACGAGCACTGGGCCGGGCCGGCGCCGCAGTTCGACCGCATCCTGATCCGCGCGGTCGAGAACGGCGCCGCGCTCGAGGCCAATCTGCTGTCGGGCGGGATCGACATGATCGCCGGCGAGCTGGGCCTGTCGCTGCCGCAGGCGCTGGCGCTGGAAAAGCGGGCCGGCGACCGCTTCACCGTGCTGACCCAGCCCGGTCTGGCCTATGAGCATCTCGACCTCAACCTCGCCAATCCGGTGTTGGCCGATCCCCGGGTGCGGCGGGCGCTGCTGGCCGGGCTCGATCGCGGGCAAGTGACCGAGGCCCTGTTCGACGGCCGCCAGCCGGTCGCCGCCACCCTGGTGCCGCCGTCCGACCGCGCCGCATTCGATCCGGCGGTGCCGGCTCAGGCGTTCGATCCGGCCCTGGCCGCCTCGCTGCTCGATCAGGCCGGCTGGCGCCGGGGCGGGGACGGGCGGCGCCGCGACGCCGAGGGAAGGCCGCTGGCGCTCGATCTGCTCACCACCGCCGGCGACCACAGCCGCGAACTGGTCGCCCAGGTGATTCAGGCGCAGTGGCGCGAGCTTGGCATCACCCTCCGGCTGCGGGTCGAGCCGCCCCGGGTGATGTTCGGCGACACCGTGACCCACCGCCGTTTCCCGGGGATGGCGATGTTCGCCTGGTTTTCCTCGCCCGAAAGCGTGCCGCGCTCGACCCTGCATTCCGGCATGATTCCCTCCGCCGCCAATGGCTGGGCCGGTCAAAATTATCCCGGCTACGCCGATGCCGAAACCGACCGCCTGATCGAGGCGATCGAGGTCGAACTCGATCCGGTCCGCCGCCGCGCGCTGTGGTCGGCGCTGCAACGGCGCTATGCCGCCGATCTGCCGGTGCTGCCGCTCTATTTCCGCGCCAACGCCTTCGTCCTGCCCAAGGGAATGACGGGGCTGATCCCGACCGGCCATCAGGATCCCTCGTCCCTGTGGGTCGAGGACTGGCGGTGGCGATGAGCCGGGCGATCCTGCTCCGCCTCGGCCAGTCGCTGCTGGTGTTGCTGGCGATGTCGGTGCTGATCCACGCCTTGATGGGGTTGATGCCAGGCGATCCGATCGACCTGATGATCGCCGGCGATCCCCGCCTCACCGCCGACGACGCGGCGCGGCTGAAGGCGCTGTACGGGCTCGACCGGCCGTGGGGCGAACGCTGGCTGCGCTGGCTGGCCCAGGCGGTCCAGGGCGAGTTCGGCTATTCCCGCCTCTACGGCCTGCCGGTGGCGGCGGCGTTGCTGCCGGCGCTCGGCCACACCCTGCAATTGATGGGGGCGGCGCTGACCCTGTCGCTGGCGGTGGCGCTGCCGCTCGGCATCCTCGCCGCCCGTCGCCCGGGCGGTCTGCTCGACGGCGCCGCCACCCTGCTGGCGCTCGGCTCGGTGTCGGTGCCGGTGTTCTGGTCGGGGCTGATGCTGGCCGCCCTGTTCGCGGTGACGCTGGGCTGGCTGCCGGCCGGCGGACTCGGCGCCCTCGATGGCGGGGGCGGCGACCGGCTGCGCCACCTGATCCTGCCCGCCACCGCTTTGGCCCTGGCCGGGGTGGGACCGCTGCTGCGCCATCTCCGCGCCGCCTTGCTGCTGGAGGCCGGGCGGGATTATCTGCGCACCGCCCGGGCCAAGGGCTGCGGGCCGTGGCGGGTGCTGCTGGTCCACCAGTTGCGCAACGCCTTGCTGCCGGTGGTGACGCTGGTGGCGCTGGAAATCGGCGGGCTGCTGTCGGGGGCGCTGGTGACCGAGACGGTGTTCGCCTGGCCGGGGATGGGGCGGCTGATCTACGATGCGGTGATGGGCAACGATTTCAACCTCGCGCTGTCGGGGCTGCTGCTGGCCACCGCCACCACCCTGGCCGGGTCGGTGCTGGCCGATCTGGCCTATGCCCGGCTCGACCCCCGGATGCGGCGGCGATGAGCCGGCCCCGTCCCCCGCTCGATGCCGCCACCCGGGCCGGCGCCGCCCTGCTGGGCCTGCTGCTGCTGGCGACCCTGGCCGGGCCGGCGCTGCTGCCCGATCCGGCGGCGATCGACCTGCTGCATCGCCTCGCGCCGCCCTCGGCGGCGCATTGGCTCGGCACCGACGAACTCGGCCGCGACCTCGCCGCCCGGCTGGCCCAGGGCGGGCGGGTGTCGTTGCTGGTGGCGGCGCTGACCGCGACCCTGGCGGCGTTGTTCGGCACCCTGGTCGGGCTGCTGGCCGGCTTCCGCCGCGGCGCGGTCGATGCGGTGCTGATGCGGCTGACCGACGCGGTGATGGCGCTGCCGCTGCTGCCGCTGCTGATCGTGCTGGCGGCGATCGATCCGGCCCGGCTCGGGCTGGCCCCCGGCCTGACCGGCTCGCCGGCGGCGACGGTCGGCTGGTTGGCGGTGATCATCGCCCTGGCCGGCTGGACCGGCGTCGCCCGGCTGGTGCGCGCCGCCACCCTGTCCGCCGCCGCCCGCGACCATGTCCGCGCCGCCCTGGCGCTGGGGGCCGGGCCGGGACGGGTGATGCTGCGCCACGTTTTGCCCGAGGTCGCCTCGCCGGTGGTGGTGGCGACCACCCTGTCGATCGGTCAGGTGATCCTGGTCGAAAGCGCGCTGTCGTTCCTCGGCCTCGGCATCCGGCCGCCGCTGGCCTCGTGGGGGGCGATGCTGACCGGGGCGATGGATCTGGTGTGGACCGCGCCGCTGCTGGCGCTGTGGCCCGGTCTCGCCATCGCCCTGACCGTGCTGGCCGCCACCCTGCTGGGCGAAGGCCTCCAGCGTCGACTCGCCGCCGCCGCCTGAGCGTTTGCCCGGTTTCCCGTGAAACCGGGTAATGACGGTTAATCAATTGATCTTGAATGAATTAACTTTTGGCGCGCCGGATGGGCGGGGCGCGACACCGGTCCGCCGATGCCGAAGCGGGGCGGCAAAAGATATTTCATAAACAATGCTTTGTTCCCAAAAGTGCCTCTTTGCCCAAGAACGGGGCAGGGCGGCCGGCGCGGGGGTGGCCCGGCTGCCACTGAACCGGGCACAATGTTGCTCGGCGCCCAACGTTCGGGCAGACAGGGCGGCAGGATTGGTCTATGGTTGGCGACACTTCTTTCCCCGGACAGCCGGTGTGTCACCGTATCGCTTGATGAGATCGACTCCGTTCAGGGCCTGCCGTTGATGTTGTCTCGCCTGAAGGTTGCCTACAAACTCCTTCTGATTTATGCCCTCGATATGATCGCGGTGATCTTTCTCGGATTCAGTCTGGCCGAGGAAAAATATCTCTCGATCAATTTTGCCCGGCGCGAGCTGGTCGGCATCGAATACATCGCGGCGGCGCGGGAAGCCCTGCTGGCGGTGGTGGCGCGGGAAGCCGGCCGGCCGGTCGATCTGGCGGCGGCGCTGCCGCACCGGCTCGACGCCCTCAATCAGGCCGAGGCCCGGCTGGGAGCGGGGATGGAGACCGCCCCGCTGGTCGAGGCGGCGATCGCCGCCGGCCGGGGGGTGATGCCCGACGGCGATGCCGGCCCGGCGATCGGCGCGCTGCGTCAGGTGATCGCCCGCATCGGCGACATGTCGAACCTGATCCTCGATCCCGATCTCGACAGCTATTACACCATGTCGCTGGTGGTGATCCGGTTCCCCGAGTTGATCGACACCCTGGCCCGGCTGCGCCACGACGCGATCAACCGCGTCACCGACGAGCCGGGCGACCGCGCCGCGCTGGCGATGCTGCGCGGCCAATTGTCGGCCGTTGCCAAGGGGTTGGAGGACGATCTTGCCGCCGGGATCCGGGGCAATGCCGACGGCTCGCTCGACCGCGCCCTCGGCGGCCGCTACGTGCCGCTGTTCCAGGCGTTGCGCCAGCTCGAGGCGGCGCTGGCGCCCGAGGTGATCGCCGACGGCCTGTCGGGCGGCGAGCGCGGGCGGATCATCGCCGCGGTCGAGGACGCCATCGCCGGGGCCGGGGCCTGCTGGGGCGAATCCTCCCGCCAGCTCGACCGGCTGATCGACCGCCGCATCGACGGCTTCTTCAGCCGGATGTACCACCATTTCGCCCTGGCCGGGCTGCTGCTGACGGTGATCCTGACCCTGGTGCTGCTGGTCGCCCGCCGCATCTCCACCCCGATCGCCGCGCTGGCCCATGTCGCCGATCAGGTGCGGATCAGCAACGATTACACCCTGCGCGCCCACTGGAACAGCGGCGACGAGATCGGCCGGCTGGTGGTGGCGTTCAACACCATGCTGGAGCGCCTTCAGGCCGAGGGCGCCCGCCGCCAGGAGATGGCGGCCCAGGCCCGTGCCGCCGAGGCCCAGCGCGAACTGATCGCGGCGATCTCGACCCCGCTGGTGGTGTTGCGGCTGGAGGATCTGAGTCCGATTCATCTCAACGAGGCCGCCCGCGCCCTGCTCAGTCTCGACGGGGCGATCCCCTGGCTGGCCCGGCCCGAGCTGGAACGGCTGATCACCGCGCTTGGCCGCGACGGCGTGGTCGACGAGTTCGAGGCCGAATGCCACGATCCGGCCGGGCGGCCGTTCTGGGCGCTGATGTCGGCCCGCCAACTGACCTTCCTCAATCAGGAGGCGGTGCTGGTGATCGTCACCCCGATCAACGAGCGCCGCCGGATGGAAGAGGAACTGCGCACCGCCAAGATCGGGGCGGAAAAGGCGTTGCAGGACCTGCGCGAGGCCCAGCGCAGCCTGATCCAGGCCGAGAAGATGGCCTCGCTCGGCGGGCTGGTCGCCGGGGTGGCGCACGAGATCAACACCCCGGTCGGCATCGGCCTGACCGGGGCCTCGACTCTCGCGGTCGAGACCGACCGGATCCGCAAGCTCTATCAGGCCGACGACATGAGCCAGGGCGATTTCGAGGAATATCTCGACGTGGCCGGGCGCAGCGCCCAATTGCTGATGTCGAACATGGAGCGCGCCGCCTCGCTGATTCACAGCTTCAAGCAGGTGGCGGTCGATCAGGTCAGCGACGAGCGTCGCCGCTTCGACCGCGCCAGCTACATCGCCGAGGTGCTGGCCAGCCTGCATCCGGCGCTGCGCAAGCGGGGCGAGGTGAGCGTGACGGTGGAATGCCCGCCCGGGCTCGAGATCGACGGCTATCCCGGCGGGCTGTCGCAGGTGCTGACCAATCTGGTGCTGAACGCGCTCAACCACGCCTTCGCCGAGGGACGGCCCGGCCGGATCAGCCTGATCGTCGATTGCCCCGACCCCGATTCGGTGCGGCTGCGGGTGGCCGACGACGGCAGCGGCATCCCCACCGAGCATCTCGACCGCATCTTCGACCCGTTCTTCACCACCCGGCGCGGACAGGGGGGCTCGGGCCTCGGTCTGCACATCGTCTACAACATCGTCACCGGCACGCTGAAGGGCAGCATCGCGGTCGACAGCGAGGAGGGCGCGGGTACCACCTTCTCGATCCTCTTCCCCCGCGTCGCCGCGCCCGCCCCGGCGCCGGCCATCGCCTGAACCGCAGGACATCGCCATGGCCAAACTGGTTTTCGCGGACAAGAAGGCCGACCGGCCGGCCCCGGCTTCCCGCCAGGGCTGGACCGTGCTGGTGGTGGACGACGATGCCGAGGTCCACACCATCACCGAACTGGCGCTGCGCAGCCTGACCTTCCTCGGGCGCGGCATCACCTTCCATCACGCTTATTCCGGGGCCGAGGCGCGCGAGGTGATCCGCCGCCTGCCCGACCTCGCCTTGATCCTGCTCGACGTGGTGATGGAGACCGACGATGCCGGTCTGCGCTTCGTCGAGCATGTCCGGGGCGAACTCGGCAACAGCAAGGTCCGCATCGTGCTGCGCACCGGCCAGCCCGGGCAGGCGCCGGAGCAGGAGGTGATCCTCCGCTACGACATCAACGACTACAAGGCCAAGACCGAGCTGACCCAGCAGAAGCTGACCACCACCGTGGTCACCGCGCTGCGCGGCTACCAGGATCTGAGCGCGCTGGAATCCGGCCGCGCGGGCCTGCGCAAGATCATCGACGCCTCGGCCTCGCTGATGCAGAGCCGGTCGATGCAGATGTTCGCCAGCGGGGTGCTGACCCAATTGGGCGGGCTGCTCGGCAGCGCCGGCTGCGGCATCCTCTGCACCCAGGGCGAGGCCCGGCCCACCGGCGATTTCACCGTGATCGCCGCCTCGGGCAAGTTCGAGCCGCTGCTGGCTGCCGCCGCGTCCGAGGTCGATCCCCTGGTGGTCGAGCGGATTCGCGGCGCGTTCGACCAGCGCCGCACCGTGCTGGAGGACACCCACACCATCCTGTTCCTGCGCACCCCCAATTATCGTGACGTGGTGATCTATGTCGAGGCCGACCACCCGCTCGACGGGATGGACCGCTCGCTGCTGGAGATGTTCGGCACCAACATCTCGCTCGGCTTCGACAATCTCGAAATGATCGAGCGGATCGTTCATCACAACGAGATCCTGGAACGGCGGGTGATCGAGCGCACCCAGGACCTGCGCGAGCGCGAAAGCCGGCTGCGCACCATCCTCGAGGCCAGCCCGATCGCGGTGGCGATCTTCCAACTCGACGATGGCGGCGCCAGCTTCGCCAATGCCCGCTGCCACGCCCTGCTCGGCCGCGCCCGCGAGGGCGGCGCGCCGCTCGGCCTCGACGGGCTGTTCGCCGACCCGGCCGATCGCGACCGGGTGCGGGCCGGGCTGGCCGATGCCGATGGCTGGATCGGCGATCTGGAAATCCGCCTGCGCCGCGACGATGACGACGCCCGCGATTGCTGGAGCCTGCTGTCGGCCTGCCGGCTCGACCATGACGGTCGCGCCTGCGCCCTGGTCTGGCTGTACGACATCAGCCAGCGCAAGGAGATGGAACGCGAACTGCGCCAGTTCGCCACCACCGACCACCTCACCGGGGTGGCCAACCGCCGCCATTTCCTCGACGGTGCCACCCAGGAATTCGAACGCGCCCGCCGCTACGGCGGCCCGTTGTCGGTGATCATGGCCGACATCGACCATTTCAAGCGGATCAACGACAGTTACGGCCATCAGGTCGGCGACCGGGTGATCCAGGCCTTCGCCACCACGCTGCAATCCTGCCTGCGCGCCTGCGACCGGGTCGGAAGGCTCGGCGGCGAGGAATTCGCGGTGATCCTGCCGGAAACCGCCGCGCCCGAGGCCGCTCTCGTCGCCGAGCGGATCCGGGCCCAGGTCGAGACCCTGGCGGTGCCGTTGCCCGACGGCGGTACGCTCGCCTTCACCGCCAGCTTCGGCTGCGCCACCCGCGCGCCGCAGGAAGGCTCGGTCGCCGCCACCCTGGCCCGCGCCGATACCGCGCTCTATCGCTCGAAGCATGCCGGCCGCAACGCGGTCCATGCCGACGAGGGGTAAGGCGGGCTCCCGCCCGCGGGCCCGGCCGGGGCGATGCCCCGGACCCCCTTTGTTTTGATGGATGAAACAGGGGGAGGTTTG
>JBDLVO010000389.1:0-6388 GCA_039804805.1 Pseudomonadota bacterium | reverse complement strand
GGCGGCGGCGGCGGAGCGTAATAGACCGGCGGCGGCGGGACATAGGCCACCGGCGGCGGGGCGTAATAGACCGGCGGCGGCGGATAGACCGGGGCCGGCGCGACATAGACCGGCGGCGGCGCCGGGTCCTGGCTGCTGACGATCGCGGCGACGGTGCCGCCGACGATTGCCGCCCCCAGCAGACCGAGGGCGACGTCACCGCCATGATGGCCGCCGCCGGCCCGCGCCGCGCTCAGCGGGGTAACCAGCATCGTGCCGGCCAGGGCGGCTATCGCCAGACGGGAGCCCAAACTCGCGAACATGATCGGCGCCTTTCCTGCGGGATCGTACCCGGCTCAGTCTAATCCGGGAGTGTCGTCAGCATCACCGATAAAAACGGCTTTTTTCAGACAGGGTCGCGGGGACGGCGGCCGGTCGCGGCCGCCGCCCGCCCTCACTGGCGGACGGTGACCAGGAAGCTGCCGACCTCGGCCCGCAGCCGCCCGGCATTGTCCGACAGCGCCCGGGCCGAATCGAGCACGGTGTTGGCGGCGGCCCCGGTGCTGCCGACCGCCTGATTGACCCCGGCGATGTTGGTCGAGACGTCGCGGGTACCGGCGGCGGCCTGCTGGACATTGCGCGAGATCTCGCGGGTGGCGGCGCCCTGCTCCTCCACCGCGGCGGCGATCGAGGCCGAAATCTGCCGCACGTCGTCGATCACCCCGGCGATGGTGCGGATCGCGGCGACAGCGCGGCGGGTTTCCTCCTGCACCGCGCTGACCTGGCCGCCGATCTCCTCGGTCGCCTTGGCGGTCTGGTTGGCGAGATGCTTGACCTCGCCCGCCACCACCGCGAAGCCCTTGCCGGCATCGCCGGCCCGCGCCGCCTCGATGGTGGCGTTCAACGCCAACAGGTTGGTCTGCGCGGCGATGTCGTTGATCAGATTGACCACCTCGCCGATGCGGTCGGCGGCCCCGGCCAGAATCTCGACCATCTGACTGGTGCGGGCGGCCTCGGTCGAGGCGGTCTGCGCCACCTGCGCCGCCTGGGCCACCTGCCGGCTGATCTCGCCGATCGAATCGCACAGGGCCTGGGCGGCGGTGGCCACCGTCTCGACGTTGGTGGTGGCCGACTGGGCGGCGCTGGCCACCGTCTCGGCCCGGCTGCCGGCCTGGCGGGCGCTGTCGGCCATGCCGACGGCGGTGCTCTGCATCTGGTCGGCCGAGCCGGCCACCGCCTGCACCAATCCCATCACGCTGGCCTCGAAACTGTCGGCCAACTGGTGGCGGGCCTGCCGCCGTTCCTCGGCGGCGCGGGTCTCGGCCCGGGTCTGCTCTTCCTGCAACGCGGCGACGCGCAGGGCGTTTTCCTTGAACACCTGGACGGTGTGGGCCATCTGGCCGATCTCGTCCTGCTGGTCGCGGGCGGGGATCTCGATCGCGGTGTCGCCGTCGGCCAGCCGCTGCATCGCCCGGGTCATCGCGATGATCGGCCCGGCCACGCCGCGCGCCGCCAGCGCCATCACGCCGAGCGCCGCCAGCAGCACCACCACGCTGGTGACCAGCGACCAGATCATGTTCTGGCGGGTGCGGTCGAGCAGGCTGTCGCGCAACTGGTCGGCCTGGGCCATCACCACCGGGCGCGGCACCTCGATCAGCACCGACCAGGGCTTGCCGGTCTCGCCCAGCCGGATCGGGGCGAAGGTGCGCAGGGTGTCGCCCTGCCAGCGCGAACTGGCCTCGCCGGCCCGGATCACGGCGAGATCGGCCTCCCAACTGTGGCTCTCCCCGGCGAAGCTCTTGCCGATCAGCTCGGGATGGGCGCTGTGCGCCACCACCAGGCCGAGATCGCTGAGGATCACCACCTGATTATGGCCGTCGAACACCGCGCGGCTGACCTCGCCGGCCAGCTTCTGGACGAAATCGAGGTCGAAATCGGCCCCGGCCACCCCGACGAACTTGCCCTTGGCGACGATCGGCACCGACAGGGTGGCGAGATAGACCTCGCGCCCCTGGACGATGTAGGGCAACGGCCCCAGCACGCTTTCCTGGCCGGTCTGTTTCGGCCCGAGATACCAGCCGCCCTTCATCACCCCGTTGGGATGACGCTCGGCGCTGTCATACTCGACCAGCGGCTGCATCGCGATCCGGCCGGAGCGGTCGCGGTTCCAGTAGGGCAGGAAGCGGCCGGTGGCGTCGGTGCCGGTTTCGCGCCGGCCATGGAAGGACTCGTCGGCGCCGTCGAGGGCATTGGGTTCCCAGGCGGAATAAGTGCCGTTGAAGCGGGGGTTGAGGGTCAGCACGTTGAGCAGGATGTCGTTGAGGTGCTGCCGCTTGTCGGGCTGATGGCCGCCGTCGCTGGCCTGGGCGCTGTGGGCGAAGGCCTGGGCCATGGTGCGGGCGGCGATCAGCGCGGTTTCGAACTCGGAGCGCAGCAGCCCGGCCTGGGTGGCGGCGAGATTGCCGATCGCCTCGCGCGTCTTGTCGTCAAGGATCGCGCTGGTGCGGGTCACCACCAGATCGTTGGCCGACTGGGCCGACAGCAGACCCGACACCACCTGGACCGACACCGCGCCGATCAGGCACAGGCCGGCGAACAGCAGAATCCGGGTCTTGACCGATTTCAGAGTCATCGTCACCTCCCCCTAGGCGCCGGACGGCGCGGGACGCGGCCCCCGCCCGCCACGCGCGCGGCGCCATCGGGGTCGATGAATTATAGACCTTCGTCCGGTCCATTCCTATCCTATATCCTGACGCATAGGCCCGCCGACCAAAGGTCAGGCCGGGTCGGTCAGCAGCCGGGTGACGAGGGCGCGGACCAGCGCGTCGCAGGGGGCGAGCGGTCGGTCGTCGAGGCTGACCACCGCCCGCACCCCCAGGCTGTTGGCCAGCACCGCCGCGTCGGCGCGGGCGAGGTCGGCCGGGGTCAACGCCGCCTCCACCGCCAGCCCGGCCTCCAGCGCCACGGCGCGGGCGATGCCCGGCAGGGCGCCATCGGCCACCGGCGGGGTGACGATCCGGCCGTCAAGCCGGACCAGCAGGGTGGCGATCGCGCTGTCGGCGGCGCGGCCCTGGCCGTTGAGCAGCAGGGCGTCGTCGGCCCCGCGCCGGGCCGCCTCCTGCCGCGCCAGCAGATTGTCGAGGTAATTGAGGCTTTTGATCCGCGCCAGCGGCGAATGTTCGTTGCGGCGGGTGACGGTGGCGATCACCAGCCGCGCCGGCCCCGGCGGCGGCGCGGACGGCGCCAGGGTCAGCAGCAGGGTCGGATGCGGCGTGGCCGGCGGCAGCAGCCCGCGCGGCCCCGGCCCCCGGCTGAGGGTCAGCCGCAGCACCCCCTCGTCGAGGCCCTGCCCCCGCGCCAACCCGACCATCGCCGCCGCCAGCGTCGCGCCGTCATACGGCAGGGGCAGATCGAGGACGCGGCAACCGGCGTCGAGGCGGGCGAGATGGCGGGCCAGATGGCAGGGCCGCCCCCCGGCGAGGCGGATGGTCTCGAACAATCCGTCGCCCAGGGTGAAGCCGCGATCGGCGGGATCGAGGCGGGGATCGGCCACCAGGGCCCCGTTCAGCCAGCTCAGCATCGGCCTTCTCCACCCAACGCCGCCAGGGCCGGCGCCAGCTTGGTCATCATCTCGGCATGCTCGGCGGCGGGATCGGATTCGGCGACGATGCCGCCACCGGCCTGGGCGATCACCTCGCCGTCGGTCAGGGTGACGGCGCGGATGACGATGCTGGTATCCATCGCCCCGTCGCCGCCGATCCAGCCGACCGCACCACAATAGGGCCCGCGCGGCCCCGGTTCCAGGTCGTCGATGATCTCCATCGCCCGCAGCTTCGGCGCCCCGGTGATCGACCCGCCGGGAAAGGCGGCGCGCAGCAGATCGACCGGCCCCAGCCCCGGCCGCAGCCGGCCCTCGACCACCGAGACGAGATGATGGACGGTGGCGTGGCTTTCGATCCCGCGCAGCACCGGCACCCGCACGCTGCCCAGCCGGGCCACCCGGCCGATATCGTTGCGCAGCAGATCGGTGATCATCAGGTTCTCGGCCTGATCCTTGCCGCTGGCGGCCAAGGCGGCGGCGGCGGCGCGGTCGGCGGCCGGATCGGCGGCGCGCGGCCGGGTGCCCTTGATCGGCCGCGCCTCGATCCGTCCGGCGCGGTCGAGCGACAGGAACCGCTCGGGCGAGGCGCTGACCAGGGCCAGATCGCCGTCGAAGCGCAGGCAGGCGGCGAACGGGGCCGGATTGAGCGCCCGCAGCCGGCGGTACAGCGCGAACGGATCGAGCCCGGCCGGACGCGCGGCGCGGAAACGCTGGGTGTAATTGACCTGATAAACCTCCCCCGCCGCGATCAGGGCGAGGATCCGCCGCACCCGGTCGAGATAGGCCTCGCGCGTCAACTCCGGCCGCAGCACCACCCCGGGCGGCGGCGGCACCGGCGGCAAGGGCGGCGCGGCGGCGATCGCCTCGGCCAGCGCCGCCGCCTTGGCCCCGGCCTCGGGCCGCGCCGCCACCACCCAGGCGCGGCGGGCGACCCGGTCGAACCCGGCCACCGCGTCGTACAGCCCGACCGCCAGTTCGGCCGGCCCGCTGCCATGGCGGGCGGGAGCGCGTTCGAAATGCCGCCCCAGTTCATAGCCGAACAGCCCGACCGCGCCGCCGGCGAACGGCAGCGGCCCCGGCGGCGGCGGCGGAAACGCCGCCAGTTCGGCCCGCAACGCGGCGAGCGGATCGCCGCCGATCGCCACGCCGTCGCGGCGCGGCCCGGCGGCGTCGGCGATCAGGGTGTGGACCGGCCGCACCGCGAGAAAGGCGTGCCGGCCGCGCTCGGTATCGCCGCCACCGCTGTCGAGCAGCATCGCCCACGCTTCGCCGGCCCAGGGGGCGTAGGCGCGCAGCGGATCGACATAGGGTATTTCCTGCCACATCGGCGGGGATATAGCCGCTCCGCGCCGCCTTGCCCAGCGGGGAACGATGCCCCCCCTTTTCTTTCAAAAACAAAGGGGGTCCGGGGCATCGCCCCGGTTGGGTTTGGGCGAAAGCCCAATCCTGTTACGAAAACCCCGCCTCCGAGGGGGATCGGAGGCGGGGCGACGTGGGTCGGGGGGGACCCGGAGGACGACTTTCGAGTGGCTGATCCCGAAAGCTGATGATGGGATCCTACCGCCCCCAGGCTTACGCCGAGATGGCGGCGGGATGATCTTTTTGTAACGATTAAAAACTACTCCGCCTTGGCGACCGCGTCACGCTCGACCCCGCCCCCCAGCACCTTGTAGAGGGTGACGAGGTTGGACAGCCGGGTGACCTGGGTCGAGATCAGGTCCTGCTGGGCGCTGTAGAGCGAGCGCTGGGAATCCAGCACGTTGAGATAGGAATCGACGCCACGGTCGTAGCGGGCCCGCGACAGACGGTAGCTGTCGCCGGTGGCGGTGACCAGATCGCCCTGCGACGTGATCTGCTGGCTGAGGGTGGCGCGGGCGGCCAGGGCGTCGGCCACCTCGCGGAAGGCGGTCTGGATCGTCTTCTCGTAGGTGGCGACGGCGATGTCGCGGCTGGCCTTGGCGCTGTCGAGATTGGCCTGGTTCTTGCCGGCGGTGAAGATCGGCACGGTGATCTGCGGGTTGAAGATCCAGGCCGGCGAGGCGGTCAGGGTGTCGAGCGTGCCGCTGGTGCCGCCGCCCGAGGCGGTCAGCGCGATGCTGGGGAAGAAGGCGGCGCGGGCGGCGCCGATATTGGCGTTGGCCGCCTTCAGGCTGTGTTCGGCCTGGGCGACGTCGGGCCGGCGCAGCAGCACCTCCGACGGCAGACCGGCCGGCATGTCCTCGACCAGCCCGACCGCGTCGAGCGAGGCCGGCGACGGCAGGCGGGATTCGTCGAACGGGCCGCCCAGCAGCAGGGTCAGGGCGTTCTTGTCGAGTTCGACCTGACGCTGGTACTTGACCTTGTTGACCCGGGCGGTTTCGACCGCGGTGCGGGCCTGGGCGACATCGACCTGCGACGACACGCCATTGTCGAAGCTGCGCTGGATCAACCGCAGCGAATCCTCGCGGCTGGCCAGGGTCTCCTCGGTCAGGGCCAGCAAGGCGCGGTCGCCATGGAGGGTCAGCGCGGCGTTGGCGACCTCGGCGATCAGCGAGATCCGGGTGGCCTGCCGGGCTTCCTCGGTGGCGAGGAAGCTTTCATAGGCCTGCTCCTGCTGGCTCGACAGCTTGCCGAAGAAATCAAGCTCCCACGAGGTCACCCCCAGATTGGCCTGATAGGTGCGGTTGGTGACGTCGGCGGTGCTGCCGCTGACCCCCTTGGGAATCCGCTGGCTGGTGAAGCCGCCATTGGCGTTGATCTGCGGGAACAGCGCCGATTCCGACACCCGGTAGGTGGCCCGGGCCCCCGCGAGGTTGAGGGGGGCGACGC
>JBDLVO010000388.1:0-4565 GCA_039804805.1 Pseudomonadota bacterium | reverse complement strand
TGTAGAGAGCGATGGTGCCGCCGGTGATCACCGCGTAGACGCCGCCATACAGCCCCCACAGCACCGACACCACCAGCGCGATTTCGAGCAGGGTCGGCAGGATGCTGAACAGCAGGAAGCGCAGCAGGAACTCGATCGCCCGGGTGCCGCGGTCGATCGCCTGGGTCACCTCGCCGGTGCGGCGGTCGAGATGGAAGCGCAGGCCGAGGCGGTGGAGATGGCGGAACACCGCGAGCCCGGTGACCCGCACCGCCCGCTGGGCCACCGCGATGAAGGCGATGTCGCGCAGCTCGGCGAAGGCGCCGGCCATCGTCCGCGCCACGCCGTAGGCCAGCAGCAGCCCGACCGGAGCCACCACCGCCAGCGGCGCGGCGGGGTGGGCGAGGGCATCGACCGCGTGCTTGTAAAGCACCGGCACGCCGACGGTGACCGCCTTGGCCAGGGCCAGCAGCAGCATCGCCACCACCACCCGGCCGCGCAGGCCGGATTCGCCCGCCGGCCACAGCAGCGGCAGCAGGGCGCGCAGGGTGCGCCAGTCGGTATCGCCCGGTGCCGCCGCGCCGCCCGCCGCATCGTAGGACCGTCGTCTTCGCATCGCTGCATCATGGCGGTCCGGCGCCCCCGCCGCAACCGTCGCCGTCGCGCCGGCCGGGCACGATGTCATCGTTCCGTCGTCCCCCGCCGGTTGCGCCGCGGCGCCGCGATCCCCATCTGAGACTTCGAACCCCGTTGCGAGCCCCCCCGCCGATGCGACACCCCACCCTTGGCGACCAGGCCGGTCAGGTCGACTGGAAAACGGTCGCGTTACAGGTCTATACGCCGGATGAGCCGTTCTTCTTCCTGGTGCGCCAGACCTTCCGCCGTCTCGGCGCCACCACCATCGGCCGGCTCGGACCCGAGGCGGCAGGGGGCGGCGATCTCGCCCTGATCGATCTGGCCGCCGATCCCGAAGGCGGTCTGGCGGCGATCGCCCGGCTGCGCGCCGCCGCCGCCGCCCGGCCGCTGCTGGTCGCCGCCCCCTCCAGCCTCGCCGGCCCGCTGGCCGAGGCCCGCCGGCTGGGAATCGACGGGGTGGTGCCGAAGCCGGTGTCCGGCCATGAACTGACCCTGCGGGTGGCCGAGGTGCTGGCCCGGCCGCGTCCCCCCGCCGCGCCTCCATCTCCCCCCCCCGCGCCGCCGGCCCCGCCGGTGGTCCGTGCCGCGCCGGCGTCTCCCCCGCCGCCACCGCCTCCCGCCCGTGCCGCGACCGTCGCGCCGGCCCCGGCCGCGCCGTCACCGCCCCCCGCCCGGGTGAGCGGCGGCGATCTGGCCCCGCCGCCTCCCGTTCCGGCCCCGCCTCCGGCCGCCCGCTTGAGCGGCGAGGATCTGGCCCCGCTGCCGGTGCGGCCGACGCTGCGGTCGGGGCCGCTCGAAACCGCGCCGCCGCCGCCGGCCTCCCCGGCGCGGCCGTCATGGCAGGACGCGCTCGACCCGGCCACCACGCCGGTCACGCCCGGACGCGGCGGGCTCGATCTCGCCCCGCTGCTGGCGGAGCACCGCCGCTGGCTCGACAGCGCCGGCACCGAGGGACGCCGGCTGACCCTGCCCGACGCCGATCTGGCCGGGGCCGGCCTTGCCGGCGCGGTGCTGCCCAAGGCGACGCTGCGCGGGGTTGATCTGTCCGATGCCGGCCTGACCGATGCCCGCCTCGACGGGGCCGATCTGCGTCAGGCGGTGCTGTCGGCCGCCGACCTGCGCGGGGCCGATCTCAGTGTCGCGGCGCTGCGTCACGCCAAGCTGGACCTGTGCCGTCTCGACGGCGCCAGCCTGCGCGGGGCCGACCTGTCCGGGGCGGTGCTGCGCGGCGCCCAACTGGGCGGGGCCGATTTGGCCGGGGCGATCCTGACCGGGGCCGATCTCGGCGGCACCGACCTGTCGGTGGCGGAGAACCTGACCCAGAAACAGGTCGAGCGCAGCCGCTGCGACCTCGACACCAAATTGCCGCCCGGCCTCAACCGTCCGCCGGGAACGGAGGGCGCCGCCTGACCCCGATCCTGGTTCCCGTCCCGCCGCAGGAGTGCCATGCCCGCCTTGCCTTCCTCTTTTCCTCCCAGCCTCGGTCGCGGCCTGCGGGCGGCGGCGGTGGCGCTGCTGTCCTATCCGGTGGCGTTCGGCTTCACCAGCCTGATCCATCCCGATTCCGCCCAATTCGGGGCGATGTGGGCGGCGGTGTCGGGATTGGCGGTGTCGCAGGACGATCCGACCTCGGGCCGCGACGGCGCGATCCTGCGGCTGGGCGGCACCCTGATCGGCGCGGCGATCGCCGCCGCCACCCTCAGCCTGTTTCCGTTCTCGCCGCTGGGGTTGGGCCTCGCCGCCGGGCTGGCGATGGCGCTGGGGAGCTGGTTCGGCCTCAGCGACGGCGGCCGGCTCGCCGCGATCACCGTCACCGTGATCATGATCCTGAGCGTGATCAATCCCGGCCTGTCGCCGCTGGGCAACGCCCTGCTGCGGACGCTGGAGGCCGGAGTCGGCGCCGGCATCGCCCTGGCGGTGGCCTGGGCCGGGGTGCTGCTGACCCGCCGCTGACCCGCCTCGGGCCGGCTTGCCGCTCAGGCGGCGGTGCGCGCTGGACGGACCCGATGCAGCAGGATGTAGACCCCCCCCGCCGCCATGATGGTCGCCCCGGCCACGGCGACGGTGGCGGCCGGTCCGATCTGGCCGGCGAGCAGCCCGCCCAGCAGGCTGCCGAACGGGGCCATGCCGACGAACATCATCGAATAGAGCGCCATGGTCCGGCCGCGATAGGCGTCGGGCACCTTGAGCTGGATCAGGGTGTTGGTCGAGGAGGTCTGGATCATGAAGGCGAAGCCGGCGACCAACTGGATCGCCGCCGACAGCCACAGCCAGGGCGATTGGCTGAAGGCGAGCAGGCACAGGCCGAACAGCAGGGCGCCGCGCGCCGGCCAGGGATCGAGCCCGGCCGGGGTGGTGCGGGCGGCGAGGCGCAAGGCGGCGAGGAAGGCGCCGAGGCCCGAGGCGCTCATCAGCAGGCCGAGGCTGGCCGCGCCGCCGCCGAGGATGCGGTCGGCGTAGATCGGCAGCAGCACCGCGAGGAACATCGCCATCAGACTCGACAGGCCGAGCATCCCCATCAGGTCGCGGATCGCCCCCTGGCCGAACACGAAGCGGATCCCCTCGCCGATCGAGGCGAACACCCCGAGCCGGGCCTCGGCGCGCGGCGGGCGGGGGGGCAGCCGCATCGCCAGCAGTCCGGCCAGCACCGCGACGAAGCTGGCGGCGTTGAAGGCGAAGCACCAGCCCTCGCCCCCGGCGGCGACCAGCAGGCCGGCGACCGCCGGGCCGAACAGGCGGGCGCCGTTGAACAGCGAGGAATTGAGGGCGATGGCGTTGGCGAGATCGGCGCGCTCGACCATCTCGACCACGAACGACTGGCGGGTGGGGATGTCGAAGGCGTTGGTGATTCCGAGCAGGGCGGCGATCGTGAACAAGGCGGGCAGGGTGATCTCTTCGCTCAGGGTCAGCGCCGCCAGCAGCACCGCCAGCGCCATCGACACCGATTGGGTCAGCAGCAGGATGCGGCGGCGGTCGAAGCGGTCGGCCACCACGCCGCCCAGGGTCGAGAGCAGGAACACCGGCCCCTGGGCGACGAAGCCGATCAGCCCCAGCATCTCGGACGAGCCGGTCAGCCGGTAGACCAGCCAGGACTGGGCCACCGACTGCATCCAGGTGCCGATCAGCGAGATCAGCTGTCCGGTGAAGAACAGGCGGTAATTGCGGTGGTGCAGCGCGCGCAGCAGAGAGGGCATCGGCTCCGGGATCCGGTCGGTCTGGCTGAGAGGTGGGATCGCTCCGCCGCTGCCGGAAGCCGGCCGTTCGGCATGGCTGCCGTGCGCCGGCCCGGTGCCGGGGGTGTCAGGTCACCCCGCCGTCCTCGTCGTCGTGATGGAAGCAGGAGGGCGGCAGCGGCGGCGCGATGGTGCCGTCGGGCAGCAGCCGCTCGTCGCCTTCCAGCACCCGGTGCATGATCACCACGTCGACCCAGCGGCCGAATTTCAGCCCGACCCCGCGCAGCACCCCTTCCTGGGCAAAGCCGCGCGAGCGGTGCAGCGCGATCGAGCCCTGGTTGGCGGAATCGCCGATCACCGCGATCATCTGGCGATAGCCGAGTTGGGTGCAGCGTTCGATCAGGGCGGAAAGCAGGGCGCCGCCGACGCCGCGCCGCACCACGAACGGGGCGACATAGATCGAATCCTCCAGGGTGAAGCGGTAGGCCGAGCGGGGACGGAACGGCCCGGCATAGGTGTAGCCGAGCACCTCGCCCTCTTCCTCGGCGACCAGATAGGGCAGGCCGCGCGCCAGCACGGCGCGGCGGCGGGCTTCCATCTCCTCCACCGTCGGCACCACCTCCTCCAGCGAGGCGGCGGTGCGGGTGACGTAGAAGGCGTAGATCGCCTGGATCGCCGCCATGTCGTCCTCGCGCGCGTCGCGGAGGGTCACCGCCAGCGGGGAACGGGGCCGCGCGGTGTGGGGCTGGAGGGCGCGGGGCGGGGTGGGGGCGGGCA
>JBDLVO010000387.1:0-3286 GCA_039804805.1 Pseudomonadota bacterium | reverse complement strand
TCGTAGACGCTCTGCATCACGTCGCTGATCTCGCGCTTGATGCTCTCGGGCGTGATGCCGTGCAGTTCATTGTAGGCTTCCTGCTTGCCCCGGCGCCGGTCGGTCTCGTCGATGGCGCGCTTCAGCGAGCCGGTGACCTTGTCGGCATAGAGGATCACCCGCCCCTCCAGATTGCGGGCGGCGCGGCCGATGGTCTGGATCAGCGAGGTCTTCGAGCGCAGGAATCCTTCCTTGTCGGCGTCGAGGATCGCCACCAGGGCGCATTCCGGGATGTCGAGCCCCTCGCGCAGCAGGTTGATCCCGACCAGCACGTCGAACGCCCCCAGGCGCAGGTCGCGGATGATCTCGATCCGCTCCAGCGTGTCGATGTCGGAATGAAGGTAGCGCGCCCGCACCCCGATCTCGTGCAGGTACTCGGTCAGGTCCTCGGCCATCTTCTTGGTCAGGGTGGTGACCAGGATGCGGAAGCCCTTGGCGGCGACGGCGCGGCATTCGCCCAGCAGGTCGTCGACCTGGCCCTCGACCGGGCGGATGAGGCAGACCGGGTCGATCAGGCCGGTCGGGCGGATCACCTGCTCGACGAAGGCGCCGCCGGTGCGCTCCATCTCCCACGGACCGGGGGTGGCGGAGACGAACAGGGTCTGCGGCCGCATCTCGTCCCATTCCTCGAACTTCAGCGGCCGGTTGTCGGCGCAGGACGGCAGGCGGAAGCCGAATTCGGACAGGGTGCTCTTGCGCTGGAAATCGCCGCGGAACATCCCGCCGATCTGCGGCACGGTGACGTGGCTTTCGTCGATGATCAGCAGGGCGTCGGGGGGAAGGTATTCGAACAGGGTCGGCGGCGGCTCGCCCGGCTGGCGCCCGGTCAGGTAACGGGAATAATTCTCGATGCTCTTGCAATGGCCGGTGGTTTCGATCATCTCGAGGTCGAAGCGGGTGCGCTGCTCGATCCGCTGCGCCTCCAGCAACTTGCCCTCGGCGATGAAGCGCTCGACCGTCGCCTTCAGTTCCTGGCGGATCCCCTTGACCGCCTGGGTCAGGGTCGGGCGCGGGGTGACGTAATGGCTGGAGGGATAGACCGTGATCGCGGTCAGGCCGCAGGTGCGCTCGCCGGTCAGCGGGTCGAACTCGGCGATGCTCTCGATCTCGTCGCCCCACAGCGACAGCCGCCACGCCCGGTCCTCGTAATGGACCGGAAAGATCTCGACCGCGTCGCCGCGCACCCGGAAGGTGCCGCGCTCGAAGGCAGTGTCGTTGCGGCTGTATTGCAGCTCGACCAGCCGGCGCAGCAGCTCGGTGCGGTCGATGCGGGCGCCGACCTCGAGCGCGATGGTCATCCGCGCGTAGGATTCGACCGAACCGATGCCGTAGATGCACGACACCGAGGCAACCAGCACCACGTCGCGCCGTTCGAGCAGCGAGCGCGTCGCCGCATGGCGCATCCGGTCGATCTGCTCGTTGATCTGGGAATCCTTCTCGATGTAAGTATCGGTGCGCGGGATGTAGGCCTCGGGCTGGTAGTAATCGTAATACGAGACGAAGTACTCGACCGCGTTATTGGGAAAAAATCCCTTCATCTCGGCGTAAAGCTGGGCGGCGAGGGTCTTGTTGGGGGCCAGCACCAGGGCCGGGCGGCGCCGCGCCGCGATCACCTGGGCCATGGTGAAGGTCTTGCCCGAGCCGGTGACGCCGAGCAGCACCTGATCGCGCTCGCCGGCCTCGATCCCGGCGGTCAGCGCGGCGATCGCCGCCGGCTGGTCGCCGGCCGGACGATAGTCGGACACCAGGGCGAAGGCGGCTTCGCCCCGTGGCAGAGGAGGACGTTCGATGATTTCACTGAGAGGGCGGCCCATCGCTGCCTCCGTGCCGGCGATTTTACCGAAATTTAAGGCCGTCGGCCGCACACTGGCGCCGACGGGAAAGGTGTGGCTCACGGCTCCCGCCGTGACAGGCGGGCAAGGGGTCTGACGATGTACGATCGGCTCGATATTTTCAAGGCGACCAAGAACGAGATGGACTGGCTGGCCCAGCGCCAGGAGGTGCTGGCCGAGAACATCGCCAACGCCAACACCCCGCGCTACCTGCCCAAGGACCTCAAGCCGCTGTCGTTCAAGGAACTGGTCACCGGCCCCGACCAGCCGACCGTCACCGCCACCGCCACCAACCCGGCCCACATCGTCCCCGAGACCGGCCCCGACCCGTTCAAGGCGCAGACCCAGCGCAAGACCTACGAATCGACTCCCGACGGCAACGCGGTGATTCTCGAGGAACAGATGGCCAAGATCGGCGAGGCCGGCACCGCCTACACCACCGCCACCTCGTTGTTCCAGAAGTACCAGAAGATGCTGATGACCGCCCTCGGCAAACAGAGCTGACGGCCATGGATGAACTGACCAAGAGCGGCAAGATCGCCATCTCGGGCATGAAGGTGCAGTCGGAACGACTGCGGGTGATTTCCGAGAACCTCGCCAACGCCGATTCCACCGCCCAGACCCCCGAGGGTCTGCCCTACCGCCGCAAGGTCGTCTCGTTCAAAAGCGAGCTTGACCGCAATACCGGGCTCAACACCGTCAAGGTCGACAAAGTGCGCACAGATTCCTCAGACTTCCAGCGCCGTTACGACCCCAAGCACCCGGCCGCCGACCGTGAAGGCTATGTGCTGACGCCCAACGTCAACCCGCTGATCGAAATGATGGACATGCGGGAGGCCCAGCGCAGCTATCAGGCCAACATGGACGTGGTCACCACCTCGCGCACCCTGCTGTCGCGCACGGTCGACATGCTGCGCTGACCCCCGCCCGCTCCGCTTTCGTCGCCCCCCCTCGCCAGGACCGGATCGCCATGACCAGCATCACCAGCGCCATTTCCGCCTACCGCACCGCCGCCGACCCGATGGCGGCGCTCGGGGCCTCCTCCTCCGCCTCGCTCCAGGCCGAGGGCGACGATCTCGCCGCCGCCACCGGCACCGATTTCTCCGCCATGCTGAAAGACGCGGCCAAGAGCGCGATCAGCCAGTCGCAGCAGGCCGAACAGACCTCGCTGGCGGCGGTGGCCGGCAAGACCGACATCCGCGAGGTGGTGGCCGCGGTGGCCAACGCCGAACTGACCCTCAACACCGTCGTCAACATCCGCGACAAGGTGATCGGCGCCTACAAGGAAATCCTGGCCATGTCGATCTGATGACGGAAGCGGAACTGATCGACGTCGCCCGCGAGGCGATGATGGTGACCCTCAAGGTGTCGGCGCCCAGCCTGCTGGTCGCCCTGGTGGTGGGTCTGCTGGTGTC
>JBDLVO010000386.1:0-2682 GCA_039804805.1 Pseudomonadota bacterium | reverse complement strand
GCTGGCCGGCGCCTATGCGCTGTCCTATCTCGATGCCGCCGATGTCGGCGGGTTTGACACCGATCTGTGGCGCGGCGCCGACGCGCTGTTTTGCCTTGGCCTGCTGTATCTGCTGATGGCCTCGGGCGGCTACCGGGTGACGGCGCTGGCCGGCATGCCGTCCCAGATCACCCGGCTGCTGGTGATCGGCTGCGGCCTGATGACGTTCGAATGGCTGGGGCTGGTGACGCTGGATTTCGCCGACCATTACCACTGGCCGCTGCACGGGCCGCTGACGGTGGTGGGGATCGGGGTGATCGGGATGGCGCTGACGCGGCTGCTGCTCGACCGGACGCTGCTGCGGCTGGGCGAGCGGGGCCGGATCGCCCGCACGGTGGCGATCGTCGGCGGCGGCGCGCCGGGAGCGCGGCTGCTGGCGCTGCTGCGGCACCAGCACGAGCCCTGGACCCGGATTGTCGGCGTGTTCGACGACCGCCGGGGGCGGTGCGACGCACTGGCGCCCCCGACCGGCACGGTCGACGACCTGATCGAGCTGTCGCGGCGCCAGCCGGTGGACGAGATCCTGATCGCGCTGCCGTGGGGGGCGGAGGAGCGGCTGCTGGAACTGCTCGACAAGCTGAAACGGATCCCCGGCAACATCCGGCTCGCCCCCGACGCGATCGGCTATCACTTCCTCAACGGCGGCTTCGACCGCCTCGACGGGGTGCCGGTCTACAACATCTACGGCCGGCCGATGGGGGAATGGGGCGCGCTGGCCAAGCGGGCGGAGGATCTGGTGCTGGGGACGCTGGCGCTGATGGTGGCGGCGCCGGTGATGCTGGCCTGCGCGCTGGCGGTCCGGCTGGACAGCCCGGGGCCGATCCTGTTCCGCCAGCAGCGCTACGGCTACGGCAACGGGCTGATCGAGGTGTTCAAGTTCCGCTCGATGCATCACGCGGCGCGCGACGCCACCGCGTCGCGACTGGCGACCCCGGACGATCCCCGCATCACCCGGGTCGGCCGCCTGCTGCGCCGCACCAGCCTCGACGAACTGCCGCAATTGTTCAACGTGCTGGGCGGCTCGATGTCGCTGGTCGGGCCGCGCCCGCACGCCACCCAGGCCAAGGCGGCGGGCCGGCTGTATCAGGAAGTGGTGCGGGAATACGGGCTGCGGCACAAGATCAAGCCGGGAATAACCGGCTGGGCCCAGGTCAACGGCTGGCGGGGCGAGACCAACACCGAGGAGAAGATCCTGCGGCGGGTCGAATGCGACCTGTATTACATGGAAAACTGGTCGGTGATGCTCGACCTGGAGATCCTGTTCCGCACCGTTTTCGTCCTCGCCGGCCGCAACGTCTACTGATCCGGCAACCCGACCGGGGGCGCGGGGCCGGCCCGGGTCACCCCCGCAACAGTTCGGCCATTCCCTGCCACAACCGGCCCAGCCGGCGGCGCGGCGGCGCGACCACCACCGGCGCGGGGACGGAAACCGTCACCGGCGCGACCTCTGGCGCCGGCGCCGGCACCGCCTCCGGCTCCGGCTCCCGTTTCGGCGGCTCCCGTTTCGCCCCCGGCTCCGGGGCCGGAATTGCCTCGGGCGGGGGGAAGGCGGCGAGGATCCCGGCGCACAGGCGGGCGCGGTCCCACCCGGCCGGCACCTCGGTGAAGGGGCTGAGGCCGGCACGGTTGCGGTCCTCGGCCGCCTCGATCACCGGTTCGAGCCCGATCGTCCCCAGATCCTCGGAGAAGCCGTAGACCAGGGCAACGTCGCACAGCAGATTGATCAGGCGCGGCACGCCGTTGGTGAAGTAATGCACGGCGGCGCAGGCGCCGTGATCGAAAATGTCGGGCCGCCCTCCGGCGACGCCGAGCCGATGGCGGATATAAAGCGCGGTTTCGACCGGCGCGAGCGGGGCGAGATGGTAATGCACCGCCACCCGCTGAACGAACTGGCGCAGTTCGGGCCGTTTCAGGGTGGCGAGCAGTTCGGGCTGGCCGAGCAGGACGATCTGGAGCAGCAGATCGTTCTCGTTGTTGACGTTGGACAGCATCCGCAGGTGTTCGAGGTTCTCGACCGTCAGGTTCTGGGCCTCGTCGACGATCAGCACGGTGCGGCGGCCGGCGGCATAGTGTTCGAGCAGGAAGCGCAGGAAGCGTTCGTGGAGGGCGACCGGATCGAGATCCTGATGCTCGATCCCGAACGCCACCGCCACCCAGGTCAGCAGGTGACCGACGGTCGAGCCGGCATTGCTGATCACCCCGACCACCAGATCGGCGCGGCCCTGCTTGAGGAAGCGGCGGACCAGGGTGGTCTTGCCGGACCCGACCTCGCCGCTGATGACGATGAAGCCGGCCTCGTTCATCAGCCCGTAATCGAACAGATTGGCGGCCTGCCGATGCTTGCGGCTGGGGAACAGGAAGGCGGCGTCGGGAAGCAGGGAAAAGGGCTTCCGGCTCAGGCCATAGAACGTTTCATACATCTCGCATTCCCCCGCGCGGCGGTCCTGCCCGGCCGGAACGTTCCCGCCCCGCCTGCCGGCCCCGCCCTCTCCCGCTGGCGCGCGGCGTGGCGCCAGGCCGATGTCTCGTCAAGTCGTTGATTTCATCCCACCGACGCCCACGGCGCCGCGAGCGGTCCCTGCCGGCCGCCGCCCCGGATCCGGCAAAATTTTACGCACATTAACACAACTCGTTTCTACCCTT
>JBDLVO010000385.1:0-3255 GCA_039804805.1 Pseudomonadota bacterium | reverse complement strand
CCCCGACGGCAGCGGCGGGAAATCGATCAGCAGGTTGCCGCGCGAATCGAGCGGCACGGCGATCTCACCCAGCCGCAGCAACCCGGGCTCCAGCCGGGGGGTGACGCCGAGATAACGCGCCGCCGCCTCGACCGCGAACGGCCAGCCGCCGCGTTCGCCGGTCAGTTCGGGATGGATCCTCAGCCGCGACAGCGAGGTGGTCAGCGCGGTGGTGGATTCGATGTTGGTGTAGCCGGACGGCGCCGCCGCGTCGAGCAGCGCGGTGGGGCGGACGATCCCGCTCGGCCGGCCGTGCTCGACCACGGCGCGGGCCACCAGCAGGGTGTTGCCGGCGTCGCGCAGGGCGGCGGCCAGCCCGGGATCCTCGCCATAGGAGCTGGGGAAATCCATCAGCATGTCGATGGCGATCACCCGGGCGCCCAGGCTTTTCAGATTGGTGACGAGGCGGCCGATGTCGCCGCGCCGCAGCGGGAAGCTGCCATAGGCCTTGAAGAAGGCCTCGTCGGTATCGACCAGGACGATGTCGCGCGACAGGTCGCGGGTCGGCCCCTCCCCATAGGCCATCCGCGCCAGATGGCGGAACGACAGGGTCTGGTCCTCGAGCAAGGCGAACCAGCCGCCGTTCTGGGCGGGAAGTGTCAGCAGGAACAACAGCGCGGTCAGGATGACGTCATAGCGCCGCAACGAAACCGCCATGCCGGCTCTCCCCCCACGCACCGTGATCGAGTCCGGGCGGGACGCGCCCCCGCGCCCGCCCGGCCCGGATCACTCGGCGCGCAGACGATCGTTGTAGAGCTGGGCCTCGCGCTGTTTCAGCTCGGCCAGCTTCAGTTCGGAATAGGTCCGCACCAGCAGCGGCCGCATCTGGTTGTCGTCGGGGTCCTGCTCGAAATGGCGGCGGTAGAGATCCATCGCCGCCACCGCCAGCCCCTTCTCGTCGAGCAGATTGGCGACGGCGAAATCGTCGCCGGCATTGAGCGCGCGCAACGACGCCACCTGCTCGGCCAACGCCTTGTCCTCGGCCGGCGACAGCCACAGCAGGCTGCCTTCCTTCTCGGCCTCGGCCACCGGGCGGCCACCCTCGACCACCGCGACCGACACCGCGTGGCGACCGGGGGTCAACTCGGGCAGGCGCACCCGCGCCACCTCGCCCTCGACCGCCGGCACCGGCCGGGCGACGCCGTCGATGGTCAGCACGTAGCTGTATTGCGGCCCAAAGGCCTGCCAGACGAAATCGGGATAGCTGGCGCTGGCGGTGACCTGCTGGGCCAGCCGCAGCTTGACCGGCCGGGCCTCGCCCGTCACCCCGCGCCGCACCGTGGTGTAGCGCTGCGCCTCGGCGAAGCGGTTGCCGAGACCGGCGACCAGATCGCCGCTGACCGGCTCCGGCCCCGACAGGTTGCCCGCCAGCAGCCGCAGGGCGGCGCCGGCCACCTCGACCTGGCTGTCGGCGGCCAGACGCTGGGCGGCGTTGCTGGCCTGATCGACCAGCCGGGCCGACCCGTCGCCGCCGGTGCGGATCCGGTCGCCGGCGAACAGATAGCGGGTGCGGGTCACCGGTTTCCAGGTGACGCCGTCATGACTGTATTCGACGGTGCCCTGGGGCTGGATCACCTGGGATACCGGCGGATCGGCGGCCAGGACGGCTGGTGGCGAACCGACCGCCAGCAGGGCGGCAAATATCAAGGCGGGAAAAAGGCTCGACCGCATCACAACCTCCCTCGACGGCGGGGCAGTGGAGAGTAGCATACTTTGGCGTAAGGGAAATCGGGCGGGAACATTAAGCCTTCAACTTGTCGGCCTGGGCGAGGGTCTGCCCCCGCCCAGGCCGAGGCCTCACCCGCGTTCGCCGTCGCGCGGGGTCAGCCCATAGGGGGCGACCAGATCCCAGACGTGATCGGGGATCATCGCCGCCATCCGCCGGGGCTGGTGCAGGCGGAGATGGATCACCGTCTCGGCCGCCTTCATCTCCAGCCGGGCGCGGGCCAGTTCCAGCCCGCGCGGGCCGACCTTGGGCATCATCCAGGCGACGATCGGCCGGGCCCAGTCGGGCATGCCGCGCACCGGCATGCCGCCGGCGGCCTTCTCGGTGTTCTTGATGAAGCCGGCGACCGAGCCCTGGCGCTTGCCGGCGCTGGTCGGCTCGGACAGCCGCACCTCGCTGCCCAGCAGATCGAGCAGGTCCTGGCCGCGTTGGTTGCGCACCAGCAGCCATTGCTCGCCGCGCCCGGCCATGTAGCCGACGGTCAGGTCGGCCAGCACGTTGACGTAATCGACGCAGGTGCGGCAGGTCAGCGGGAAGAAATCGGGCGGAAGCTTCGAGATCGGCAGCTTGAGGAAGGGAATCTCGCGCTTGGCCCCGTCGTCGAACCGCATCTCGACGTGATAATCGGGGCGGAATTCGAGATAGGTCACCCGCTCCGGCCGCTCGGTCAGCAAAGCGAGGAAATCGAGGAAATTGGCGGTGGTGGTGTTGTCGGAGCAGGGAATGCCGATCACGTCGAGCGACTCGAACCCCAGATCGGGCTCCAGCACCCGCAGCGGATGGATCTGGCACGGCACCCCGATCACCGCCAGCCGCCGGATCCCGCGCGCCCGCGCCGCCTCCAGCCCGGCCAGCAGCGGGGCATAGCCCATCCGCATGCCGCGACAGCGCGCCATCCCCTCCGGCCGGGTCACCAGCACCGGCACCGGGCTCCAGATGTCGCCCGGCGCCGCCGCCATCGCCAGCACCGCCTCGGCCCGGCCGCTTTCCAGCACCCGCTCGCCCAGCCGGGTGGTGATCCCGGTCCATTGCGCCCCCGGCTTGGGCTCGGTCAGCGCCGCCTGCCACATCTTGAGATAGGGGCCGAAATGCAGTTCGTCGCCCCGGGCCGGATCACGCCGCCGCCCGTGGACCCGCTGCTCCAGCCCGGCATGGTCGGGATGGCCGAACTGGCAGGCGCGGGAACAGACGCGCGGATCCTCCCGCCGCGACAGCCCGCAATCGGTACAGAGCGGCCGCGCCGCCGCAATTCCCTGCGGCACCGCCCACACCCCCTCCTCGCTGTCCGTCATCTCGCCGGTCTCCCCCCTGCTGTTCGCGATCGGGGCGGAGTGTAGCCGCCTCCCCACCATCCCGCCAGCACCGCGCGGGCTCTGCCCGCGACCCGCCGGGGCGATGCCCCGGACCCCCTTTTTATTCATCGATCAAAAAAGGGAGGGGTTTGGGGCGCGCGGCTCCCCAAGCGGGCCGGCGGGCGGCAGCCCGCCTAG
>JBDLVO010000384.1:0-8882 GCA_039804805.1 Pseudomonadota bacterium | reverse complement strand
ATGCGCAGCAGGGTCGTCTTGCCGCAACCAGAGGGGCCAAGCAGGGCAACCAGTTGACCTGACGGGATGTCGAGTGAAACGTTGTCGAGGGCACGGAAAGCGCCAAATTGCTTGTTGATGTTGGTGACTTGGATACTCATGATTCGATCTCCGAAGCTTTCTTGGATTCCTGCAATTGCCGGCGGGTCTGATGTTCGACCAAGGTCTTCAGGCCGAGGGTGACGATGGCCAGCATTGCCAGCAGCGAGGCCACGGCAAAGGCCGCCGCGTAGTTGTATTCGTTGTAGAGAATTTCGACGTGCAGCGGCATGGTGTTGGTCTTGCCGCGAATGTGGCCGGACACCACCGACACCGCGCCGAACTCGCCCATCGCCCGGGCGTTGCACAGCAGCACCCCGTGCAGCAGGCCCCATTTGACGTTGGGCAGGGTTACCGACCAGAAGGTGCGCAATCCGCCAGCCCCCAGCACCAGCGCCGCCTCCTCCTCCTCGCGGCCCTGTTCCTCCATCAGCGGGATCAGTTCGCGGGCGACGAAAGGGAAGGTGACGAACATCGTCGCCAGCACGATCCCCGGCACCGCGAACAGGACCCGCACCCCGTGGTCGCGCAACGCCTCGCCGAACCAGCCCTGCAGGCCGAACAGCAGCACGAACACCAGCCCGGAAATCACCGGCGACACCGAAAAGGGCAGGTCGATCAGGCTGATCAGCAGACTCTTGCCGCGAAAATCGAACTTGGCGATCGCCCAGGCGGCCACCAGTCCGAACACCAGATTGACCGGCACCGCCACCGCCGCCACCAGCAGGGTCAGCCGGATCGCCGCCCAGGCGTCGGGCTGGGTCAGGGCGGCGAGATAGGCCCCGCCCCCCTTGGCGAAGGCCTGGGTCAGCACCGCCGCCAGCGGCAGCACCAGGAACAAAGCGAGGAAGCCGAGGGCGAGGACGATCAGCAGCGCCGGGCCGAGGCGAAAACGACGACGGGCCATCACGCGGCGCTCCCCGCCATCCGGTCGCGGTTCCAGCGTTGCAGGCCGTTGATCAGCAGCAGCAGCAGGAACGAGGCCACCAGCATGATCGCGGCGATCGCGGTGGCGCCGACATAATCATATTGCTCGAGCCGGACCACGATCAGCAGCGGCACGATCTCGGACAGACCGGGGAAATTGCCGGCGATGAAGATCACCGAGCCGTATTCGCCGACGGCGCGGGCGAAGGCCAGGGCGAAGCCGGTCAGCAGCGGCGGCGCCAGCGTCGGCAGCAGCACGCGGAGGAAGGTCTGCCAGCGGCTGGCGCCGAGCGAGGCGGCCGCCTCCTCGACCTCGCGGTCGATGTCCTCCAGCACCGGCTGCACCGTGCGCACCACGAAGGGCAGGCCGACGAACACCATCGCCACGATCGCCCCGAGCGGGGTGAAGGCGACCTTGAGGCCGAGCGGCTCGATCAGCCGGCCGAGCCAGCCGGTCGGGGCGTACAGCGCGGCCAGGGCGATGCCGGCGACGGCGGTGGGCAGGGCGAAAGGCAGGTCGACCAGGGCATCGATCAGCCGCCGTCCGGGGAAGGAATAGCGCACCAGCACCCAGGCCACCAGCAGGCCGGCGCCGGCATTGATCAGCGCCGCGACCAGGGCGCCGCCGAAACTGAGCAGGAAGGCGGCCTGGACCCGGTCATCGGCCAGGATCGCCCCCCATTGCTGCCAGGACAGGCCCGAGGCCAGCATGAACAGGCTGGCCAGGGGAATCAGCACCAGGATCGACAGCCAGCCCAGGGTCAGGCCGAGGGTCAGGCCGAAGCCGGGGATTACCCGCCACGCCCGGCCCGAACTATTTCTTGGCCCCGAACTATTTCTTGGCCCCGAACTATTTCTTGGCATTGACGATGATCCGGTCGAACAGGCCGCCATCGGCGAAGTGGGTGGTCTGCGCCTTGGCCCAGCCGCCGAACACGTCGTCGATGGTGAACAGGCGCACCGGCGGGAACTCGGCCTGATGGCGCCGGGCCACCTCGGGGTCGCGCGGGCGGTAATGGTTGCGGGCGATGATTTCCTGGCCTTCCGGGGTGTAGAGGAAGGCGAGATAGGATTCGGCCAGGGCGCGGGTGCCGTGGCGATCGACCACCTTGTCGACCACCGCCACCGGCGGCTCGGCCAGGATCGACAGCGGCGGGGCGACGATCTCGAACTGGCCGGGGACTTCCTGCAACGCCAGGATCGCCTCGTTCTCCCAGGCGATCAACACGTCGCCGATGCCGCGCTGGGTGAAGGTGGTGGTGGCGCCGCGCGCGCCGGTGTCGAGTACCGGGACGTTGTGGAACAGCCGGGTCAGGAACGCCTCGGCCTTGGCCGGATCGTTGCCCGCGCGGTTCAGTTCGTAGCCCCAGGCGGCGAGGTAGTTCCAGCGCGCCCCACCCGAGGTCTTGGGGTTGGGGGTGATCACCTGCACGCCGGGGCGGACCAGATCGTCCCAGTCCTTGATGTGCTTGGGGTTGCCCTTGCGCACCAGGAACACGATGGTCGAGGTGTAGGGCGCGCTGTTGGCGCCGAGCCGGCTCTGCCAGTTGGGCTCGATCTGGCCGCGCTGGGCGATGGCGTCGATGTCGTAGGCCAGCGCCAGGGTGACCACGTCGGCCTCCAACCCGTCGATCACCGCGCGGGCCTGCTTGCCCGAGCCGCCATGCGACTGGTTGATCTTGAGATCCTCGCCGGTCCGCGCCTTCCACTGCTTGATGAACGCGGCGTTGACGTCCTGGTACAGCTCGCGGGTCGGGTCGTAGGAGACGTTGAGCAGGGCGCGGCTGTCGGCGGCGTGGGCGCCGGGGATCGCCAGCGCCAGCGCCAGGGCGATGCCGATGGCCGAGGCCGCGGTCAGGATCAGTTTGGCGAGGTCGCCACCGTCATCTCGGATCATCGCTGCGTTCCCTTCGGTCGCCCGGTTTTAAGATCACAAACCGTATAGATAGGTGTGTTTTTTATGTCAAGCCGTGTTTAACACCACCACGATTCATAATCTACAAAATCTATAGATTTATATTGACGCCGCGCCGGTCCGGCCCTATCGTGCCAGTCCTGTCCGCAGGATGCGGAGCCCGCTCCGATGGAGGCCGTCATGACGCGCGCGACGTTTTCCCGTGTTTCCTCGCCCCCGGCCCGGCCGTGGGATCCCTGGCGCAATGGCGAGCCGGCGCTGGCCGAGCTGATGGCCGACCCGATCGTCCATCTGCTGATGCGGCGCGACGGCCTGACCCCGGCGTCGGTGTGGCCGCTGCTGGCCGAGGCCGGCGCCGCCCTCGGCCACGCCCCTTGTCGGCTGAACGCCGCCTGACCGGCCGCCCCGCTGCCCGGTTTTTGCTCTTTCGCCCGTCGTGCCGCTTTTCGTCGCATCCTGTCGGCGCTATGCTCCCCTGTCCGTCCGGCGACAGGAGGAATCATGCCGATTTTTTCGTTTCGATGCAGCAAATGCGGTGAGGAATTCGAGGCCCTGCTGCGCGGTGGCGAGAGTGCGGCCTGTCCGGCCTGCGCCTCGGTTGAGGTCGAGCGTCAGGTTTCGTCCCCGGCGATCGGCGGCCGGGTCAAGGCGGCGATCGGTCGCGCCCGCCAGCAGGCCGCCAAGGAAGGCCATTTCAGCAATTACAGCGCGTCCGAACTGAAGGGCAAGCTGTAGCCGGCGGCCCGCGCGCTCCGGCGGCGGGCCAATGCTTTCGGCGGAAGAGGCGCGCGCTTCCGCCTCGGGGCAA
This sequence comes from Pseudomonadota bacterium, assembly GCA_039804805.1. Classification (GTDB taxonomy): domain Bacteria; phylum Pseudomonadota; class Alphaproteobacteria; order Rhodospirillales; family Magnetospirillaceae; genus Phaeospirillum. Next base: position 5,154 of record JBDLVO010000384.1, on the reverse strand, counting down.
AGCCCGATATAGTCCTTGTGATGAGCCGTTCGCCCCGCCCCTCCTTTCCCGCCGTCCCCGCCCTGGTCGTCCTGGCCGGCTGCGTCGCCGCGCTCGCCATCGCCTTCGCCGCCCAATACGGCGCCGGGGCGCGGCCCTGCGTGCTGTGCCTGACCGAGCGGGTGCCCTACGCCGTGGCGGTGCCGCTGCTGGCGCTGGCCTGCTGGCCGGTGCTGACGGTGGGGCGCCGCCGCCGGCTGGTCGGGCTGGCGGCGCTGGCGCTGGCGGTCAACACCGCGATCGCCGCCTATCATGTCGGGGTCGAACAGAATTGGTGGCATTCGGCGGTGTGCGGCTCGACCCCGCCCGGTCTGGCCGAACTGGATCCCGCCACCCTCGATCTGGCGGCGGCGATGAGCCGGCCGGTCGACATGCCGCCCTGTGACCAGCCGTCCTGGTCCTATCACGGCCTCACCTTCGCCGCGCTCAACATCGCCTATTCCGCCCTGCTGGCCCTGGTGCTGGTCCGGGCGCTGTCGCCGCGCCGCCGCCGCTGACCCCCGCGCCGGCTCAGAGCAGGGTGCAGGCCTCGGCGAAGGCGAGGCGCGGCGCGCGCGGGCGGACGAAGGCCGGATCGGGATAGCCGATATTGATCAGCAGGTTGCTGCGCAGGGTGGTGCCGGCGAAGAAGTCGGCGTCGACCCGGGCGGCGTCGAATCCGCTCATCGGCCCGCAGGCCAGCCCGACCGCGCGCAGCGCCAGGATCAGGTAGCCGGCCTGGAGGGTGCCGCTGCGGAAGGCGGTTTCCTCGGCCAGCGCCGGCTTGTCCTGATACCAGGCGCGGGCATCGACGAACGGGTACAGCGCGGGCAGGCGTTCGAAGAAGGCGAGGTCGTAGGCGGCGATCGCGGTGACCGGGGCCGAGCGGGTCTTGTCGAGATTGTTGGGCGCCAGCGCCGGCAGCAGCCGCGCCTTGGCGTCCGCCCCGCGCAGGAACAGCACCCGTAACGGCTGTCCGTTGGCGGCGGTCGGCCCCATCCGGGCCAAGTCCCAGGCCCGTTCCAGCGTCTCGTCCGTCACCGGCCGGTCGAGGAAACGCTGGGGCGTGTGGGCGGCGTGGAACAGCAGATCCTGTCCGGCCTGATCGAGTTCCTCGCTCATCCTGGCGCTCCTTTCCCGCTTTATTCTTGTACTCGGCCGCCCCGATGCGGCAAACATCCCACTATAAGGGGGCCGGGGGCGGGGAGACCAGAGGAGGATGCGGACAGGCTGCGCTGCCGCGGCGGTGATGATCTGGCTGTTCGGCCTGTTCGCGCTCGCGCCGCCGGCGCAGGCGGCGGACTCGGCGGTGGTGCTGCTGTATCACCGCTTCGACGACGATCGCGTCGCCGCCCTCAACACCACCTCCGACCAACTCGCCAGCCATATCGACGAGTTGCGGAGCGGCGGCTTCACCGTGCTGCCGCTGCCCGAGATCGCCCACGCTGTGCGCGAGGGGCGGCGCCTGCCCGACAAGACGGTGGCGATCACCGTCGATGACGCCTCTTACGGCTTCTACAGCCGGGCCTGGCCGCTGCTGCGCGACGCCGGCCTGCCGGTCACCCTGTTCGTCGCCACCGACGAGATCGACCGCGGCGGGGAAACCCTCGGCTGGAGCCAGTTGCGTGAATTGCGCGCCGAGGGGGTGACCATCGGCAGCCTGGGCGCCGCCCGGCTGCGCTTCCCCCGCGTCGGTGTCGAGGCCGCCGCCGCCGATCTCGGCCGCGCCCAGACCCGCTTCGTCCAGGAACTCGGCACCGCTCCCGATCTGTTCGCCTGGCCGGGCGGCGAGGCCGACGCCATCTCGATCGCCCTGGTGCGTCAGGCCGGCTTCCTCGCCGCCTTCGGCCAGCATTCCGGCGCGCTGTGGCGGGGATTCAATCCGTATTATCTGCCGCGCTTCATCATGATCGGGGCGCATGGCGAGCTAGACCGCTTCCGGCTGGTGGTGCGGTCGCTGCCGCTGCCGGCGGTCGATCTCACCCCCGCCGATCCGGTGGTGCGGGTCAATCCGCCCGCCTTCGGCTTCACCCTGGCCGAGGAGATCCCCGGCATCGCCGCCTTGTCCTGCTACGCCTCGCATGAGGGGCGGGTTCAGGTCGAGCAACTCGGCCCCCGCATCGAGGTGCGGATGACCAAGCCGATCCCCCCCGGCCGCGCCCGGCTCAACTGCACCCTGCCGACGCTCGACGGTCGCTGGCGCTGGTTCGGCTGGCAGTTCGCCACGCCCTGATGTGGGCGCCGCTCCCACCCGCCAAGGGCCGCAAGGCCCTTGGAACCCGTTCCCTCTTCTTCGCGTGGCCAGCGCCCGCGGACAGCCTTGACCGGCCGGGAACCCATCGCTAGGGTTGCCGCTCCCCCCTTCCAGCGATGGCGGTTCCGATGGCGAGCAGCGGCGCAGCGCCCAGTTTCCAGAGCCTTATCCTCACCCTGCAAGCCTTCTGGGCCGAGCGGGGCTGTGTGATCCTCCAGCCCTACGACATGGAGGTCGGCGCCGGCACCTTTCACCCCGCCACCACCCTGCGCGCGCTGGGGCCGAAGCCGTGGCGCTGTGCCTATGTCCAGCCGTCGCGCCGGCCCAAGGACGGGCGCTATGGCGAGAATCCCAACCGTCTTCAGCATTATTATCAGTTTCAGGTGTTGTTGAAGCCGAGCCCGGCCGATCCGCAGGGGCTCTATCTCGACAGCCTGCGCGCGCTGGGGATCGATCCCGCCGCCCACGACATCCGCTTCGTCGAGGACGATTGGGAAAGCCCGACGCTGGGGGCCTGGGGTCTGGGCTGGGAAGTGTGGTGCGACGGGATGGAAGTCACCCAGTTCACCTATTTCCAGCAGGTCGGCGGCATCGAATGCGATCCGGTCGCGGTCGAGCTGACCTACGGGCTGGAACGGCTGGCGATGTATATCCAGGGGGTCGAGAACGTCTACGACCTGCGCTACAACGACGACGGCGTGCGCTACGGCGACATCTTCCTCGAAGCCGAGCGCGAATATTCCGCCCATAATTTCGAGCATGCCGACACCGCGATGCTGCTGCGCCATTTCGAGGACGCCGAGGCCGAATGCACCGCGCTGCTGGCGGCCAAGCTGCCGCTGCCGGCCTATGACCAATGCATCAAGGCCAGTCACCGCTTCAACCTGCTCGACGCGCGCGGGGTGATCTCGGTCGCCGAGCGGCAGGCCTATATCGGCCGGGTGCGTGCCCTGGCCAAGGCCTGCTGTGAAGGTTGGATCGCCCGTCAGGCGGAGGAGGCGTGATCATGGCCGAGTTCCTGCTCGAAATCCTGTCCGAGGAAATTCCCGCCCGCATGCAGGCCCGCGCCGCCGAGGATCTGCGCCGGATGATCGGCGACGGCCTCGCCGCCGGCGGCATCGCCTTCGGTTCCGCCCGCGCCTACGTGACTCCGCGCCGGCTGGTGCTGGCGATCGACGGGCTGCCGCTGGCCGGCCCCGATCTGTCCGAGGAACGGCGCGGCCCCCGCCTCGGCGCCCCGGCCCAGGCGCTCGACGGCTTCCTCAAATCGACCGGTCTGGCTCAGGACCAGCTCGAACAGCGCGACACCGGCAAGGGGGTGTTCTGGTTCGCGGTGATCGAGCGCAAGGGCCGCGCCACCGTCGATCTGCTGTGCGAGGTGGTCGAGGCCACCCTGGCCAATTTCCCCTGGCCCAAGTCGCAGCGCTGGGGCGCCCATGACGTGCGCTGGGTGCGGCCGATCCAGTCGATCCTGGCCCTGTTCGACGGCGCGGTGGTGCCGGTGAGCTTCGGCCCGGTCGCCGCCGCCGACACCAGCCGGGGCCATCGCTTCCTGGCGCCGGCGCCGTTCGCCGTCACCGATTTCGCCGATTACCAGGCCAGACTGCGCGCCGCCCAGGTGGTGCTCGATCCCGAGGAACGCCGTGCCGCGATCCTGGCCGGGGCCGAGGCGCTGGCCGCCGCCGAGGGGCTGCGGCTGAAGCCGGATGACGGGTTGCTGGCCGAGGTCACCGGGCTGGTCGAGGCGCCGGTGCCGCTGATCGGCAGCATCGACGACGCCTTCATGGACGTCCCGGCCGAGGTGCTGATCACCTCGATGCGCAGCCATCAGAAATATTTCAGCCTGCTCACGGCCGACGGCGCGCTGGCGCCGCGCTTCGTGGTGATCGCCAACATGCGGGCGGCCGATGGCGGCGCCGCGATCGTCGCCGGCAATCAGCGGGTGCTGCGCGCCCGCCTGTCCGACGCCAAGTTCTTCTGGGACACCGATCGTCGTCACCGGCTCGAATCGCGCCTGCCCAAGCTGGCCGAGCGCACCTTCTATGCCGGGCTCGGCTCGATGCTCGACAAGGCCGGCCGCATCGCCGCCCTGGCGGCCGAGATCGCCCGCCGCCTCGGCGCCGACGCCGCCCTGGCCGAACGCGCCGGCCGGCTGGCCAAGGCCGATTTGTCGTCGGAAATGGTCGGCGAATTCCCCGAATTGCAGGGGGTCATGGGCCGCTATTATGCCCGCAACGACGGCGAGGATCCGGCGGTGGCCGAGGCGATCGCGGCGCATTACGCCCCGGTCGGCCCGTCCGATGCCTGCCCGACCGCCCCGGTGGCGGTGGCGGTGGCGCTGGCCGACAAGATCGATTCGCTGGTCGGTTTTTTCGCCATCGACGAAAAGCCGACCGGTTCGAAGGATCCCTTCGCCCTGCGCCGCGCCGCGCTCGGCGTGATCCGGCTGATCGGCGAGAACAGGCTGCGCCTGTCGCTGGCCGAACTGTTCGCCTGCGCCCATCGGCTCTATCCGGCCGGGCTGCCGCGCGACGCCGCGACCACCGTTGCCGACCTGCTGGCCTTCTTCGCCGACCGTCTCGCCGTGGCCTGGAAGGAACAGGGGATCCGGCACGACCTGATCAGCGCGGTGTTCGCGCTGGGCGGTCAGGACGATCTGGTGCTGCTGCGCCAGCGGGTCGAGGCGCTGGCCGGCTTCCTTGCCTCCGACGACGGCGCCAACCTGCTGATCGCCTATCGCCGCGCCGCCAACATCGTCCGCATCGAGGAAAAGAAGGACGGGGTTCGCTTCGCCGGCGCGGTCGATCCGGCGGCGCTGGTCGAGGCCGAGGAACAGACCCTGGCCGCCGCGCTCGACGCGGTCGGGCCGGCGGTGGCCGCTG
>JBDLVO010000383.1:0-2772 GCA_039804805.1 Pseudomonadota bacterium | reverse complement strand
GATGGTGGCCAGGGCGTTGATTTCCGGACTGACCCCCAGCCGCACCTTGGAGAAGATCACGATCGGCAACGGGGTGGCGCCGGGGCCGGAGACAAAGGCGGAAATCACCACATCATCGATCGACAGGGTGAAGGCCAGCAGCCAGCCGGCCAGCAGCGCCGGGGCGATGATCGGCAGGGTGATCACCAGGAACACCTTGACCGGGCGGGCGCCGAGATCGAGCGCCGCCTCCTCCAGCGAGGAATCCATCTGGGCGAGGCGCGACTGCACCACCACCGTCACGAAGGACAGGCTGAAGGTGACGTGGGCGATGACGATGGTGGTCATCGAGCGGCCTTCCGGCCAGCCCAGCGTCTGTTCCATCGCCACGAACAGCAGCAGCATGGCGAGACCGGTGATGATTTCCGGCATCACCAGCGGGGCGGCGATCATCCCGGTGAACAGGGTGCGGCCGGGGAAACGGCGGAAGCGCACCAGCACCACCGCCGCCAGGGTGCCGAGGATGGTGGCGATGGTGGCGTTGAGCACCGCGACCTGGAGGCTGAGCCACGCCGCATCCAGCACCTTCTCGTCCTGGACCAGCTCGCCATACCATTTGGTCGAAAAGCCGCCCCACACCGTCACCAGCCGCGAGGCGTTGAACGAGTAGATGATCATCACCACGATCGGGACGTAGAGGAAGGCGTAGGCCAGGCCCAGCAGGGCATACAGGGCCACCGCGCGGTTTCGCCCCCAGGCGATCATCGCGTCGTCTCCGTTTCGCTGCTCTGGAGTTTCTGGAAGATCATCACCGGCACCACCAGCAGCAGCAGCATCGCCACCGCCACCGCCGAGGCCACCGGCCAGTCGCGGTTATCGAAGAACTCCGCCCACAACACCTTGCCGATCATCAGCGTGTCGGGACCGCCGAGCAGGTCGGGGATCACGAACTCGCCTACCGCCGGGATGAACACCAACAGCGAGCCGGCGATGATCCCCGGCAGCGACAGCGGCAGCGTCACCGACAGGAAGGCGCGGAACGGCCGGCAGCCGAGATCGGCCGCCGCCTCCAGCAGCGACAGGTCCATCTTCTCCAGCGTCGCGAACAGCGGCAGCACCATGAACGGCAGATAGGAATAGACCATGCCGATCAGCACCGCGCGGTCGGTCTCGAGGATCTGGAGCGGGGTGTCGATCACCCCCAGCCACAGCAGCAGGCTGTTGAGCAGGCCCTCGGTCTTGAGGATGCCGATCCAGGCATAGACCCGGATCAGGAACGAAGTCCAGAACGGCAGCGCCACCAGCAGCAGCAGCCAGTTGCGCGCCGCGCGCGGCGCGCGGGCGATGGCATAGGCGGCGGGATAGCCGATCAGCAGGCAGCACAGGGTGGCGATCGCCGCCAGCCGCAGCGAATTGACGTAGGCGAAGGCGTACAGCTCGTCGCCGAACAAGGCGGCGAAATTGGAAAAGGCCAGCCGGATCGTCAGCACCGCCCCCTCGCCCCATTCCAGCAGCGGGGTATAGGGCGGGATCCCCATCATCGCCTGCGACAGGCTGATCTTGAGGACGATCAGGAACGGCACCAGGAAGAACACCACCAGCCAGGCATAGGGCGGCAGGCCGACCAGCAGGCGCCCCCAGCGGCGGGTCGCCCGGCCGAGCGCCCTCATCGGGTCAGCACCAGGGCGTTGCCGGGATGCCAGGCGAGGGTCACCTCGTCGTCCCAGGTCAGTTCCTGTTCGCCGGTGTGACGCAGGTTGGTGCGCAGCACCTCGACCCGCCGGCCCGATTTCAGCACGACGTGGAAGATCGAGACGTCGCCGAGATAGGCGATGTCGGCGACGGTGCCCTGAACCTGATTGACCACCTCGGCCGGGATCGCGCGCGGCGACACCATCACCTTTTCCGGGCGGACCATCACCGTCACCGGGGCGCCGACCGGCACCGCGCCGGCATGGGCCACCGCCACCTCGCCGTCCAGCTCGGGGCAGTTGACCACCAGCAGGTCGCGCGATTCCGACACCACCACGCCCTCGAACATGTTGGCGGCGCCGATGAAGTCGGCGACGAAGCGGGTGCCGGGATATTCGTAGATCTCGACCGGGGTGCCGACCTGTTCGAGACAGCCGGCGTTCATCACCGCGATCCGGCTCGACATCGTCATCGCCTCGCCCTGGTCGTGGGTGACCATCACGAAGGTGATGCCGACCCGCTCCTGGATGCCGACCAGTTCGAGCTGGGTGCGTTCGCGCAACTGGCGGTCGAGCGCCGCCAGCGGCTCGTCGAGCAGCAGCACCTTCGGTTCCTTGGCCAGACAGCGGGCCAGGGCGACGCGCTGGCGCTGGCCGCCGGACAATTGGTCGGGCTTGCGCCCGCCGAACCGGCTCATCTGCACCAGTTCCAGCACGTCGCGCACCTTGTCGCGGATCCGCGCCTTGGGCAGCCCGTCCTGCTTCAGTCCGAAGGCGACGTTCTGTTCCACCGTCATGTGGGGGAACAACGCGTAGGACTGGAACATCATGTTGACCGGACGCTCATAGGGCGGGATCGACGACATGTCGATGCCGTCGATGAAGATCCGCCCCTCGGTCGGGGTCTCGAACCCGGCCAGCATCCTGAGCAGGGTGGTCTTGCCGCAGCCGGACGCGCCGAGCAGCGAGAAGAACTCCCCCTTGTGGATCGAGAGGTCAACCTGATCGACCGCGACGAAGTCGCCGAACCGCTTCGAGATAGCCTCGAAACGGATCAGCGGCACCGCGTCGGGATCGGTCCAGGGAGCGAAGGTGGGGCGTT
>JBDLVO010000382.1:0-13253 GCA_039804805.1 Pseudomonadota bacterium | reverse complement strand
GGGCGATGCCTCCCCTCCCTCGGCGGAGGCCGCCTACCAAAGAGATGTTTTATAGCAGATTCATATCTCCTTTTGAATGTCGGGGCGGTGGGACCGTCGTGACGGGCTCTCCGTCGGCCGGGCGGTCGCGGGTGGATCAGCACACATATCCAACTCTTTTGTGGATTTTTGCCCGGCGCCACGCCATCCTGCGCCCTCGCTCCGCCCGCCTTGCCGTCACCGCGCGGCCGGGGCGGGGCGTTTCCCTGTCCCCCGGCCCCGGGAGTCGCGCCGCGCGATGAGCCGCCCGTCTTTTTCCCCCGCCCTCGACACCCTGGCGCTGCATGCCGGCCAGAGCCCCGATCCGGTCACCGGGTCGCGGGCGGTGCCGATCCATCAGACCACCTCGTTCGTGTTCCCCGACACCGATCACGCGGCGGCGCTGTTCAACCTGGAACGGCCCGGCCACCTCTATTCGCGCCTGTCCAACCCCACCGTCGCGGTGCTGGAGGAACGGCTGGCCGCGCTGGAAGGCGGGGTCGGCGCGGTCTGCACCGCCTCGGGGCAGGCGGCGCTGCATCTGGCCATCGCCACCCTGATGGGGGCGGGCGGGCACATCGTCGCCTCGGCCTCGCTCTATGGCGGCACCCTCAACCTGCTGGCCCGCACCCTGCCGCGCTTCGGCATCGCCACCAGCTTCGTCTCGCCGCGCGATCCCGCCGCGTGGCGCGCGGCGATCCGGCCGGAAACCCGGCTGCTGCTGGGCGAGACCATCGGCAATCCCGGGCTGGAAGTGCTCGACATCGCCACGGTCGCCGCGATCGCGCACGAACACGGCCTGCCGCTGCTGATCGACAACACCTTCGCCACCCCGGCGCTGTGCCGCCCGTTCGAGCATGGCGCCGATCTGGTGGTGCATTCGGTCACCAAATGGCTGGGCGGGCACGGCGTGGCGCTGGGCGGGGTGGCGATCGATGCCGGCCGGTTCGACTGGCGGGCGAGCGGGCGCTTCCCCACCCTGACCGAGCCCTATGACGGCTATCACGGGCTCGATTTCGTCGAGCAATTCGGCCCGGCCGCCTTCGTGATGCGGGCGCGGGCCGAGATCCTGCGCGATTTCGGCGCCTGCCTCGCCCCCACCAGCGCCTTCCACCTGCTGCAAGGGGTCGAGACCCTCGGGCTGCGGATGCGCCAGCACATCGCCAACACCCGCGCCGTGCTGGCCTTCCTGGCCGACGCCCCCGGCATCGCCTGGGTCAGCCACCCCGAGCGCCCCGACCATCCCGACCATGCCCTGGCCGCCCGCCAGTTGCCCGACGGCGCCGGCGCGGTGATCGCCTTCGGCGTCGCGGGCGGGCGCGAGGCCGGCCGCCGTTTCATCGAGGCGCTGCGCCTCGCCAGTCATCTCGCCAATGTCGGCGACGCCAAGACCCTGGTGATCCATCCGGCCAGCACCACCCACCAGCAGCTCGACGACGCCCAATTGCGCGCCGCCGGGGTTGGTCCCGACATGATCCGGCTCAGCGTCGGGCTGGAGGCGGCCGACGACATTGTCGCCGATCTCGCCCAGGCCCTGCGCGCCAGTCAGCGGCGGTGAGCGCGATGTGGTGCGATCTCGACGCAAGACGGGTGTTCGTCGCCACCGGTGGCGAACCGTTCGATCCGGCCCGGCCGGTGGTGCTGCTGGTGCATGGCGCCGGCGCCGACCATTCGGTGTGGGCGCTGCAAAGCCGGGGGCTGGCCCGGCGCGGTTTCGCCGTGCTGGCCTGCGACCTGCCCGGCCATGGCCGCTCGGGCGGGGCGGCCCCCGTCTCCATCGCCGCCATCGCCGACGGGCTGGCCGATCTGCTCGCCGCCGTCGGGGGGGCGCGGGCGACGGTGGTCGGCCATTCGATGGGGGCGCTGGCCGCGCTCGATCTCGCCGCCCGCCATCCCGAGCGGGTCGGCGCGCTGGTCCTGCTCGGCGCGGCGGCGCGGATGCCGGTTCACCCCGATCTGCTGGCGGCGGCGCGCGACGATCTGCCCCGCGCGGCGGCGATGATCGCCGGTTGGGGCCATGGCGGCGCCCCGGGCGGCGTGCCCGGTCTTCATCCTCCCGCGCTGACCCGCCGTCTGGTCGAGGCCTCGCCGCCGGGCGTGCTGGCGGCCGGACTGGCCGCCTGCGCCGCCTATGACGGCACCGAGGCCGCCGCCCGGGTGCGGGCGCCGACTTTGCTGCTGGTGGGCGGGGCCGACCGGATGAGCCCGGCCAAGGCCGGGCAGGCGTTGGCCGGGCTGATTCCCGGCGCCCGGATTACCCGGCTGGAGGGGGCCGGTCACATGCTGATGGCGGATCGGCCCGAGGCGGTGCTCGACGCGCTGCTGACGCTGTAGAGCCGAAAGGCTCCGCCTCTCGGCGCTCTCCGCGCCGGGCCGGCGGCCCGGCGAACCCAGCGGGTGGAGGGCCGCCGGCCCTTAGCCCTCGACCGGGTGATAGCGGCCGTCGAGCCCGAGATGGGCGCGGCCCTGGTCGCGATAGAACCCCTCCGCGCCGCTTTGCTCCAGCAGCCGCAGCAGGGCCGGCACCGGCCGCCCCTCGGCGCGCAGCCGGGCGATCACCCGGGTCGGGCCGAGATCGTCCAGCGTCTCGAACGGGCCGCGTTTCCAGCCGAAGCCCCAGCGCAGCGCCCGATCGACATTGACGATATCGTCGGCGATGGCCGGCAGCAGGTCGGCGGCATAGAGCAGGGTGCCGCCATGCACCGCCCAGGCGAAGGCGCCGTCGGGATCGTCGGCGAACAGCAGCCCGGCGGCGTCGGTCTGATGCGGGGCCAGTGTCGCCGGGGCATGCGGGCGCCAGACCTGGGTCTCCAGATCGAACACTTCGCGGCTCTTCTGCCCGTCGGCGCCCTTCAGCACCCGGTAGAAGCCGCCGCCGCTCTTGCGCCCGAACTGGCCGCGCGCCAGCAGCGCCGCTTCCTCGGCCGGGAAGCGGGTGAAGGCCCGCCCGGCATCGTCCCCGGGCAGGTTGGCGGCGAGGTTGCGGCCGACCAGCGCCATCACGTCGAGCCCGATCAGGTCGATCAGTCCGTACAGCCCGGTCGCCGGCAGGCCGAGCGGGGCCGACAGCAGCGCGTCGGCCCGTTCGATCCCGATCCCCTCGGCGCGGAAGCGGCGGGCGTGATGCAGCCCCGACAGCATCCAGAAGCAGCCGATGCGGTTGGCGATGAAATTGACGGTGTCCTTGGCCTGGACCACCCCCTTGCCCAGCACGTCGCCGCAGAAGCGGGCCAGACTGGCCACCACCGCCGGGTCGGTGTCGTTGCCGGGGACGATCTCCAGCAGCTTCATCACCCGCACCGGATTGAAGAAATGGGTGACGACGATATCGCGCCCGAGCCGGTCGGGCAGACCTTCGGTGATGGCGCTGAGCGGGATGCCCGAGGTGTTGGTGCTGACCACCGAGCCCTCGCGCCGCCACGGCTCGATCCGGCTGAACAAGGCGCGCTTGGCGTCGAGATCCTCGACGATCGCCTCGCAGATCCAGTCGAATTCGCCGATCTCGCGCAGCGATTCGTCGAGCGTGCCGGTGACCAGCAGCCGGTCGATCGCCTGCTGCTCGGCCGGGTCGCGCGCCTGGGCCAGGGTGCGTTCGCGGGCGCGGCGGGTGGCCTCGCGGTCGCGCTCCAGCAGCAGCACCCGCCAGCCGGCGGCGGCGGCGGCGGCGGCGATGCCGCTGCCCATCGTGCCCCCGCCGATCACCGCCACCGAATGAATCTCGCGTCCCATGCCTGGTTTCCTCCCGCGCCGGCCACTCGCCGGCAATCGATCAATTGAGTAGATTATGGGATAATATGATTGACAGCGAGCGTCAACGCCAGATAGCCTGAACCCTATCAGATAAATAGACTTTTTGGAGGGGCGCGTGATCGCGATCGAAGCCCTGGAAAAGGCCTTCCCCGGGCCGACCGGGCCGGTTCCCGTGCTGCGCGGGATCGATCTTGCCATCGGCAAGGGCGAGATTTTCGGCATCATCGGCCGGTCCGGCGCCGGCAAGAGCACCCTGGTGCGCTGCCTCAACCTGCTCGAACGGCCCACCGCCGGGCGGGTGGTGGTCGGCGGGCGCGAGATTTCGGCCCTGTCGGGCGCCGCGTTGCGCGCCGCCCGCCACGACATCGGCATGGTGTTCCAGCACTTCAACATCCTGTCGTCGCGCACCGTGCGCGACAACGTCGCCCTGCCGCTCGAACTGATCGGCGGGCTGACCCGGGGCCAGCGGCTGCGCCGGGTCGACGAGATGCTGGAACTGGTCGGGCTGACCGACAAGGCCCACGCCTATCCGGCGCAATTGTCGGGCGGGCAGAAGCAGCGGGTCGGCATCGCCCGCGCCTTGGCCCCGCGCCCGTCGGTGCTGCTGTGCGACGAGGCGACCTCGGCGCTCGACCCCGAGACCACCAAGTCGATCCTGGCCCTGCTGTCCGAGATCAACCGGGCGCTGGGCCTGACCGTGGTGCTGATCACCCACGAGATGCAGGTGATCAAGGAGATCGCCCATCGCGTCGCGGTGCTGGATCAGGGCCGGGTGGTCGAGCAGGGCCGGGTGTTCGACCTGTTCACCCAGCCGGCCCATCCGGTGACCCGGGCGCTGGTGCGCGAGGTGCTGAGCCTCGATCTGCCCGAAGCGGTGGCGGCGCGGCTGCGCCATGCCCCGCTGACCGGCCCGGGGCTGGTGGTGCGGATCACCTTCACCGGTCCCTCGGCGCGCGAGCCGATCCTGAGCGATCTGGTCCGCCGCTTCGGCCTGTCGATCAACATCCTGCACGGGCAGGTCGACACCATCCAGGACGCGCCGTTCGGCACCCTGACCGTCGAGGTCGGCGGCGCCGAGGCCAGCCTTCAGGCGGCGCTCGATTACGTGCGTCTCAAATCCCTCAAAGCGGAGATTCTCGGCCGTGTCGCAGCGCCTGATCGAGCTGTTGCTTGATGCCCTGACCGAAACCCTGGCGATGGTCGGGGTGTCCGGTCTGCTCGCCACCCTGTTCGGGGTGCCGCTCGGCATCCTGCTGCTGGTGACCGGGCCGGGCCACATCCTGCCCCGGCCGCTGTTCAACCGCATCGCCGGGCTGGTGGTCAACGCCACCCGTTCGACCCCGTTCATCATCCTGATGGTCGGGATCATCCCGCTGACCCGGGCCCTGGTCGGCACCTCGATCGGCACCGCCGCCGCGATCGTGCCGCTGGTGATCGCGGCGACTCCGTTCGTCGCCCGTCAGGTCGAGGCGGCGCTGCGCGAGGTCGATCCCGGCCTGATCGAGGCGGCCCAGGCGATGGGCGCCACCCCGTTGCAGATCGTCGCCAAGGTGCTGGTGCCCGAGGCGCTGCCCGGCATCGCCGTCGGCCTGACCATCACCGTGGTCAGCCTGATCGGCTATTCGGCGATGGCCGGCGCGGTCGGCGGCGGCGGCCTCGGCGATCTCGGCATCCGCTACGGCTATCAGCGCTTCCAGGGCGAGGTGATGGCGGCGGTGGTGGTGGTGCTGATCCTGCTGGTGCAGGGGGTGCAGAGCCTGGGCGACGGCTTCGCCCGCCGGCTCGACCGCCGTCATCGCGCCGCCGAGCCCCGGCGCTGACCGGCCCATCCCCCCCATTCCCTCCGTTTCGTTTCCTCGCAGAGGAGCCTTCCCCCCGATGACCATCGATATCGCCGCCGAACGCCGCTTCTGGGCGCCGACGCTCGAAACCCAGAGCCGCGCCGAGTGGCGGGCGTTGCAGCTCGACCTGCTGAAGCGCCATCTCGCCCATGCCGAGGCCGGCTCGCCCTATTACCGCGCCAGTTTCCGCGCCGCCGGGGTCGGTGCCGAGTCCGTCCGCAGCCTCGACGACCTGCGCCGCTTCCCCTTCCTCGACAAGCGCATCCTGCGCGAGCGCCAGCAGGCGGCGCCCTTGCTGGGCGACATCGCCGCCGTGCCCGAGTCCGAGGTGGTCTATGTCTCGGCCTCGTCGGGCTCGACCGGGGTGCCGACCCTGTCGCCGTTCACCGCCCAGGATTTCGACGACTGGATGGATTACGAGGCGCGGCAGTTCTGGTCGTCCGGGCTGCGTCCGACCGACCGCTATTGCCATTCGCTCAATTTCTCGCTGTTCGTCGGCGGCCCCTGCGTGCTGGGGGCACAGAAGCTGGGGGCGCTGTCGATCCATGCCGGCACGGTGCCGTCGGAACGGCTGCTGACCATCCTGCGCCAGTTCCAGGCCACCGCGATCTGGACCACGCCCTCCTATGCCTGGTACCTGGGCGAGACCGCGCGCAAGGAGGGGATCGACCCGGCGCGCGACCTCGCGGTCAAGCGGATCTTCGTCGCCGGCGAGCCGGGCGGCTCGATCCCCGAGACCCGCGCGCGGATCGAATCGCTGTGGGGGGCCTCGGTCTACGATTATTACGGCCTGTCGGACATTTTCGGCTCCTGCGCCGGGATGTGCGAGGAGAAGAACGGCCTGCATTGGGCCGAGGACCACATCCTGGCCGAGGTGCTCGACCCGATCACCCACGAGCCGGTGCGCGAGGGCGAGCGCGGCGAGCTGGTGCTGACCACGCTGAAGAAGCGGGCGCGGCCGCTGATCCGCTTCCGCACCGGCGACATCGTCAGCTTCACCAGCGAGCCCTGCCGCTGCGGCCGCACCTCGCAGCGCCTGCTCGGCGTGCATGGACGGCTCGACGACATGCTGATCATCCGCGGCGTCAACCTGTTCCCCAGCGACGTCGAGGCCCTGGTGCGCCAGGACGAGGATTTCAGCGGCGAATATCGGCTGGTGGTGACCCGCGACCATCACCTCGACACTCTGACCGTCGAGGCCGAGCGGCACGAGGGCTGCGCCGTGCCGGTCGAGGACCTCGCCGCCCGTCTGACCCGCCGCCTCAAGGCGGTGACCGGGGTGGGGGCGCGGGTCGAGATCCTCGCCGCCGGAGCGCTGCCCCGCGCCACCCACAAGGCCAAGCGGGTCGAGGACCGGCGCGACACCGTGTGGGCCTGAACCGCCTTCTTCCATCACGACATCCGAGAGGACCGCTCCGCATGACCCTGCTGCGTCCCATCCTGGCCGCCCTGCTGACCCTGACCGTGATCGGCCAGACCGTTCCCGCCGACGCGGCCGAGCCGATCCGGATCGGCGTCTCGTCCGGCCCCTATACCGAGATCCTCGAATACACCGCGACGCTGCACCAGCAGCGCACCGGGGTGCCGGTCAAGGTGATCGAGTTCTCCGATTACACCCAGCCCAACGCCGCGCTGGCCCAGGGCGACATCGACATCAACAATTTCCAGCACCGCCCCTATCTCGACAACCAGATCAAGACCCGGGGCTACGCCCTGACCGCGGTCGAACGCAGCATCGTGGTGCCGCTCGGGGTCTATTCGAAGAAGATCCCCACTCTCGCCGCGCTGCCGGACGGGGCCAGCGTCGCCATCCCCAACGATCCGTCGAACGGGGCGCGGGCGCTGCTGCTGCTGCAACAGGCCGGGCTGCTGAAGGTCGATCCCGCCGTCGGCATCACCGCCACCCCGGCCGACGTGATCGACAATCCGAAGAAGCTGAAGATCAAGGAGATCGACGCCGCCCAGTTGCCGCGCTCGCTCGACGATGTCGAGATCGCGGCGGTGACCCTCAATTACGCGGTCGGCGCCGGGCTCGAACCGAAGAAGGCGCTGCTGCTCGAAGGCGCCGACACCCAGTGGGGCCTGTGGTTCGTCACCCAGACCAAGCGCAAGGACGATCCCGCCTTGCGCGCCCTGATCGACACCTACCGCTCGCCCGAGGTCAAGGCCTTCATCGAGCGGCGCTTCGCCGGGACCATCATCCCGACCTGGTGACCCCAGCGGGGCTGCCGCCCCGCCCCCGCCTGGAGGCTGGCGCCTCCAGACCTCCCCCTTTTTTGAAAACAAAGGGGGTTTGGGGCATCGCCCCAAATGGGTTTGGGCGAGTGCCCAATAACGCCGTTGGTCTCAGAGCGGCGGCGCGCCGGTGCGGATGATCGTTCCCACCGCCTCGCCGCGCAGGGCGGCGGTGAGGCGTCCCGGCACCAGACCGTTGATGATCTGCACCTGACGAAGGTGGCGGGCGTTGGCCATCACCTCCAGCAGGGCCGGGTCGACCGGCAGGGTGGCCGGTCCGTGGGCCAGCGCGGCGGCGGTGGTGTCCTTGATCAACTGCGCCTGCCCGCCGTCGGGACCGTTGGGGTCGGCGGTGAACACGCCGTCGACGTCCTCGACGATGGTCAGCCCGGCCGCGCCCAGCGCGTCGGCCAGCAGGAAGGCGCCGGTGTCGGCGCGGTGGATCGGCAGGCGCGAGGTCGGGAATTCGGCGTGATGATAGGGCGGGAAGGCACTGCCGACCACAGCGCGGGCGGCGTTGAGATGGATCGCAAGCTGGCTGGCCAGGGTCGGATGCTCGACATAGGACACCCCGTCGGCGGCCAGCAGCGCGCCGAGGATATGGCCGTTCTGTCCGGCCTCGCTGGCGGCGAGCGGGGCGAGCGAGCCGACCGGCAGGCCGAGATCGAGCCCGACGCCGTAGAGGTGGCGGGCGCGGATGCCTGCGCCGGTCAGAATCAGCAGGCGGTGTTCGGGCAGCAGCCGGCGCAGTTCGGCCACCAGGGGCAGGATCGCCTCGGCGCCGCGATCCATGATCGAACGGCCGCCGATCTTGACCACCTGCACCCAGGGCAGGATCGGGATCGGCCGCCGCCCGGCGATCGGCCGGGTCAGCGCGCCATCGAGCAGGGTCTGACGCGCGAGCGGCGAAGCGACATGTTTGATGCTGTTGGCGGTATCGGTCATGACGGGATCCTCTAGCGCGCGGTGATGATGGTGCCGACATGCTCGCCGGCGAGCGCCCGGGTCAGGTTGCCGGGCACCAGCCCGTTGATCACCTGGACCTCGTGGACGTGCCGGGCGCTCTGGAGCAGGTCGAGCATCGGGAATTCGAGGATCGAATCGTGCAGGCCGCGCGCCTTCATCTCGTCGACCGAGATCTTCGGGATGAAGGTGGCGTGCTTGGCGGTTTTCGGGTTGTCGGTGTAGAGCCCGTTCTCGTCCTTGACGTAGATCATCGCCTTGCAGCCGAATTGCTCGGCGAGCAGGAAGCAGCCGGCGTCGGTGCGGTAGGGCGGGATTACCCCCTCGGCGGCCGGGCGCATCCACAGGGTGTAGGGCGGCATGCCGCTGAACACCACCGCATGGATTTCGGCCAGGAACAGCGGCACCGTCGACAGGCCGGCGCCATCGACCGAGGAAATGCCGTGCCGGGCCAGCAATTGCCCCAGCATCGCCGCGTTCTGGTCGGCCACCGAGGCCCCGAGCTGGGCCAGCACCCCGGTCGGCAGGTTCAGCCCGGCGGCGATCGAATAAAGGTGGCGGGCGCGGGTGCCGGCGCCGGTGCCGATCAGCATCTTGTGCGTCTTGCGCGCGGCGACGATTTCGTCGATCAGCGGATAGACGGCGGCCCGGCCGCGATCGATCACGCTCTGCCCGCCGATCTTGAGCACGGTGGCGTCCGGCAGGATGCGGTAATCCGCCGCCGCTTCCGCCGCCGCCAGCAATTGCGGATCGGTCAGCGACCGCTCCATCAGCAACGCCTCGAGATCGGTTGTTCCGGTGCTCATCGGGATCCTCCCCTGGGCCGTGCGGCCTGACATGGTGGATGAAGAGGGAACGAAGGGCGTGCCCCTCGGGACGCGCGCGCCGCCTCTGGCGGTTGGCACGACGATGTTTATAGACCGAAAGGCATTGACTCTGTCAAACGATATAGCATCATCGACATGAGCCGATGCGGACACTTTCCGCCGGCGGCGCGGGATCGATCCCGGCAACAGGGGGGGCGGCATGCTCGAGGTCCTGGTCCTGACGCCGCTGGAACGCGAAGCCCTGGCGCTGTCGATGCTGGTGTCGCTGTGGGCGGTGGCGGGATCCCTGCCGTTCGGGATCTTCTTCGCCTGGCTGCTGGCCCGCTTCGATTTTCCCGGCAAAGCGACGCTCGACGGCCTGATCCACCTGCCGCTGGTGCTGCCGCCGGTGGTGGTGGGCTACGCGCTGCTGGTGCTGTTCGGGCGGCGCGGGCTGATCGGGGGGGCGCTGGAGGCGTGGTTCGGGGTCTCGATCGTCTTCACCTGGAAGGGCGCGGCGGTGGCCTCGGCGGTGGTGGCGTTCCCGCTGATGGTCCGGGCGATCCGGCTCGCGCTGGAAGGGGTGGATCGCGGGCTGGAACAGGCCGCCCGCACCCTCGGCTGCGGGCCGCTGCGGACCTTTGCCACGGTGACGCTGCCGCTGGCCCTGCCCGGGGTGCTGGCCGGGGTGGTGCTGGCCTTCGCCCGCTCGCTGTCGGAGTTCGGCGCCACCATCACCTTCGTCTCGAACATTCCGGGCGAGACCAGAACCCTGCCGATCGCTCTTTACGCCCTGACCCAGGTTCCGGGCGGCGACGCGGCGGCCTTCCGCCTGTGCGTGATTTCGGTGGTGGTGGCGTTCGCGGCCCTGCTGGCGTCGGAGATGCTGGCCCGGCGGGTGCGCCGGCGGATCGGAGGCTGAGCGCGATGCTGGAGATCGAGGTCAGCCGCCGCCAGGGCCCGATCACGATCGAGATCGCGCTCGCCGCCGGATCGGGCGTCACCGCGCTGTTCGGCCGGTCGGGGTCGGGCAAGACCTCGCTGATCAACATGGTGGCCGGGCTGGCCCGTCCGGATCGGGGGCGGATCGCCGTGGCCGGCCGCGTGCTGTTCGATTCCCGCGCCGGGGTCGATCTGCCGCCCGAGGCCCGCCGTCTCGGCTACGTGTTCCAGGAACATCGGTTGTTTCCGCATCTGTCGGTGCGGGCCAATCTCTGTTTCGGGATGAACCGGCTCGCCGCGGCCGAGCGGACCGTCCCGTTCGAGCGGGTGGTGGCGGTGCTGGGGATCGAGGCGCTGCTCGACCGCCGCCCGGCCCGTCTGTCTGGGGGCGAGCGGCAGCGGGTGGCGATCGGCCGCGCCCTGCTGGCCAGCCCCCGCATCCTGCTGATGGACGAGCCGTTGGCCTCGCTCGACGCCCGGCGCAAGGACGAATTGCTGCCGTTCATCGCCGGGCTGTCGCGTCAGTTCGGGGTGCCGATCCTGTATGTCAGCCATTCGATCGAGGAGGTGTTGCGGCTGGCCGATACCCTGGTGCTGATCGACCAGGGCCGGCTGGCGGCGGTCGGCCCGGTCGAGGACCTGCTGTCCTCGCCCGCCCATGCCGGGCTGATCGGCCAGAGCGAGGCCGGGTCGGTGCTGTCGGCGACGGTGGCGGCGAGCCCGCCGGTCAACGGGATCAGCCGGCTGGATTTCCCAGGCGGGCAGATCAAGGTCGCGGCGCTCGACCTTCCGGTCGGCACCGCGCTGCGGGTGCGGATCCATGCCCGCGACGTCGCGGTGTCGGTGGCGGTGCCGCCGTCCGGGCTCAGCGTGCGCAACCAATGGCCGGCGCGGGTGCGGGAGATCACCCCCCGCGCCGACGATCAGGTCGATCTCCGGCTCGATTGCGGCGGGGTCGGCCTGTGGTCGCGGATCACCGCCGAGGCCCAGGCCGAACTGGGGCTGGTCCCGGGGCAGGCCGTCACCGCCCTGGTCAAGGCCCTGACGATCGCCCGCGCCGACGTGGCGGAGCGGTCCGCCATCCGTTACGAGGACCTGCCGGGGTAGCCCATCGGCCCGGACCGCCGGCTCATCCGGCGATCGACGTCCCGGGTAAACCGGCGCGCCGCGTCGGCGGCGGTCGGTGGGCCTGCCCGCACTCGGGGCGGGGGGGAATGTCTCTCCGTCATTCGCTTGACATCGCAATGAAAGGGGAGCGATACTTAAATCACAGAGGAAGCCAGATATCGGATAGATCCCCCTCAGCCCGATAACTAAAGAACTTCTGCTGTCATGCTTCTCTTGGACTATTGCTTAAACATTAAGAAAGGTGAAGTGCGGGACATGACCCCACCCGATTTAAGATGAGGCACCATCAGGTTTGTGCCACCGTTGTTTACATCGCTGTCTATCCCTTCACCGGCCTTGAGTGCCGGAACATCAGGGGCCTTGAGCTCCGATCGACGAGATGACCCCGCGCCGAGATTAGTCTCCCGCGGGGTTCCTCTTTTTCGCCCCAGCCGATCACGACCGATGCCGGCGTTCGACGCGGCGCCGCTCGGCCTCAACGGCGTGCCCGACGAGGTCGAGGATCCGCCGGCGCCGGCGGCCAAGCCGGCTCGAACTCGGCAACGAGATCGCCGCCATGGTCGTGGCGGAAGGTGAGAACCGTTCCAGGGAAGGCGCTAAGCGAGACAGAGTTTAACGTTAGACTCTCACGGAGTTTAACAGAGGCCGTTGTCCCACCGCCGTCCGCAAAGACAAACCCCCTGGAAAGCGAGGCTTTCCAGGGGGTTATCACCACCGAAACTTGGTGGGCGCACAAGGACTCGAACCTTGGGCCCGCTGATTAAGAGTCAGCTGCTCTACCAACTGAGCTATGCGCCCGCAGTATCTGGCGTTCGTTGCCGTGCCAGCGTCCGGCGGAGGCCCGGTTTATAAAAAAATCGGGGGGGGCTGGCAAGGGGAAAATGCAGCCCGCGCAAAAAAATTCTGTCCCACCGGGCTGCCGCCGGCGCTGGGGCCGCGGGGCGAGGGCAGGGCGCGCGGCACTGGCCCGGCCGGGCGAAAAGGGTTAAGAAGACGCCATGAGAACGCTTTTCCATCATCCGCTCTGCCCGTTTTCCCGTCTGGTCCGGGTCGTCCTGGCCGAGAAGAGGCTGGAGTTCGCCCTTCAGGCCGAAAAATTCTGGGAAGCCCGCCCCGAATTCGTCGCCCTCAACCCCGCCAGCGAAACCCCGGTGCTGGTCGAGGACAACGGGCTGGTGCTGTGCGACGGCCTGGCGATTGCCGAATATCTCAACGAGATCCATCGCGACCCGGCGCTGCTGCCGGCCGATCCCGCGCCCCGCGCCGAGGCCCGCCGGCTGGTCGGCTGGTTCAATTACAAGTTCCACGTCGATGTCACCGACCAATTGCTGGGCCAGAAGGTGTTCCGCCGCCTGGGCTGTCACCGCGCCGAGCCGGATTCGCGCCGCATGCGCGCCGCCTTCTCGGCGATTCACGACCATCTCGACTATATCGGCTGGTTGACCGAGCGGCGGGCCTGGCTGGCCGGGCCGACCTTCTCGCTGGCCGACATCGCCGCCGGGGTGCAGATCTCCTGCCTCGACTTCATCGGCGACGTGCCGTGGGATAACCATCCCGCCGCCAAGGATTG
>JBDLVO010000381.1:0-3092 GCA_039804805.1 Pseudomonadota bacterium | reverse complement strand
TCATTGAAATCAATGCGATTTTTTATTTCAAGACGATAAAGTCCAGCTCTCTGCGTATTTTCCGATGGTTTCGCTGGCATTGTCCGTTTTCGTAGGCTCGTCAAATCCTGCAAAGACGGCTGACCCCTCTGCACTGGGCTTGGCTGGGAGTTTCGCTTGGCCGGGGAGGGCCTCTCCGGCCTGAACCAGTGCTTTTGGCCCGAGGGAGATTCCGATGCGCGGCTTTCACCCGGATCCCCCTGGGCCTCGCTCGCCCTGGGGCTGGTTTCGTGGCCGGCGGCCCTCTCCCTGGGACGATCAGGCCGTGGTCCGGGAGGAACTGTTCAGCGTCGAGCGGCTCGAACAGCATGCCCGCAGTCTGGCGGCGGCCCAGGACGTGACGGCGGGGCCGATCCGGGGGAAGGCGCTGGTCGACCGGTTGGGCGACAACCGCCGCCTGCTGCTGCGGGCCTATCGCGTCATGGTCGCCGCGGTGGAAGCGGCCGAGACGATCCCCCCGGCCGCCGAATGGCTGATCGACAATTTCCATCTGGTTGAAAAGCAGATCCGGGAAATCCAGGCCTCTCTCTCCCCCGGTTATTATCGCAGGCTGCCCAAGCTGGCGGAGGGGCCGTTCGCCTTCTATCCGCGTGTATTCGGGCTGGCCTGGGCCTTCGTCGCCCACACCGACAGCCGCTTCGACAGCGAGACGCTGCTCCGCTACGCCCGGGCCTATCAGGAGGTCCAGCCGCTGACGATCGGCGAATTGTGGGCGATTTCGATCACCTTGCGCATCGTCCTGATCGAAAACCTGCGGCGGCTGGCGTGGCAGGCCCTGACCGACCGGGCCGGGACCGCCGATGCCAACGCCCTGGCCGACCGCCTGTTGCGCGACGGGGCGGAGGAAGCGCGGCCGCCGGTGGCCGCCGAGCTGGACGGCTACGATCTGGCGGAGCAGGGGGATGCCTTCGCCGTGCAATTGCTGCATCGTCTGCGCGATCAGGATCTGCGGGTTGCCCCGGCCCTGGCCTGGCTCGAACGGGGGCTGGCGGCGCGCGGCACCGGGTCCGAGGCGGTGGTGCGGGACGTGCACCGCCGGCTGGGCGCTTCCAACGTCACCGTCCGCAACATCATCACCAGCCTGCGTCTGATCGCCGATGTCGATTGGAACGAGACCGTCGAACGGATCAGCCCGGTTGACGATGTGCTGGCCGCCGCCGGCGACTTCCTCGCCATGGATTTTCCCACCCGCAATCTGTACCGCGATGCCATCGAGATCCTGGCGCGCGGGGCGGGGCGACCGGAACTGGAGGTCGCCGCCGCCGCCGTGGACGCCGCCCGTCGGGGGGGAACCGGGGTGGACGCGGAGCGGCGGGCCGATCCGGGCTATCATCTGCTTGGCGGCGGGCGCGGCGCGTTCGAGGCGGCGATCGGCTTTCGCCCGTCCTGGCGCGACGGGCCGGTCCGGCTCAATCGGCACTTTGGCCTCGGCCTCTATGGGGTGGCGGTCGGCCTGCTGGCGTTCGGCCTGCTCGCCGGCGGGCTTTGGGGCCTCGTCCCGGCCGAACCGGGGGCCGCGACCCTTGCCGTGCTGGCCCTGATCGGGCTGGTGCCGGCGCTCGATGTCGCCGTCGCCCTGGTCAATCGGGGCGTGTCCCTGGCCTTCCGCGCGAGGCTGCTGCCCGGTCTCGACCTGCGCGGTGGGGTGCCGCCCGCCCTGCGCACGCTGGTCGCGGTGCCGATCCTGCTGAGCGATCCGGCCGCGATCACCGAACAGATCGAGCGGCTGGAGATCCTTCATCTCGCCTCGCCCGACGGCGAGCTGTATTACGCCCTGCTGTCCGATTGGATCGACGCCGCGACCGAACAGGTCGTCGGCGACGGTGCGTTGCTGACCCTGGCGGCGGAGGGAATCGCCGGGCTCAACCGTCGCCATCCCGCCGGTGCCGGCGGCCCCCGTTTCCTGCTGCTGCATCGCCGCCGCCGCTGGAGCGCCGGCGAACGGCGCTGGATCGGCTGGGAACGCAAGCGGGGTAAGCTGCATGAACTCAACCGGCTGCTGCGCGGCGCCGACAACACCAGCTTCATCGCCGTCGCGGGCGATCCGCCCCACATCCCGGCCGAGGTCCGTTATGTCCTGACCCTCGACGCCGACACCCGCCTGCCGCGCGACGCCGCCCGTCGGCTGGTCGGCAAGATGGCCCATCCCCTCAACCGCCCCCGCTTCGATCCGGTTCTGGGGCGGGTGGTCGAGGGCCATGCGGTGTTGCAGCCGCGGGTGACGCCGTCCTTGCCGGTCGGGACCGAGGGGTCGAGTTTTCAACGGATCTTTTCCAGCCTGAGCGGGATCAGCCCTTACGTTTCGGCGACGTCGGACGTCTATCAGGATCTGTTCGACGAGGGGTCCTATGTCGGCAAGGGGATCTATGACATCGACGCCTTCGAGTCCGCCCTGGCCGGACGGGTGCCGGAGGCATCGCTGCTCAGCCACGATCTGTTCGAGGGGGTGTTCGCCCGTGCCGGCCTCGCCTCCGATATCGAGGTGATCGAGGACTTTCCCTCCCGCTATGACGTCAGCGCCCTGCGCCACCATCGCTGGGCCCGGGGCGACTGGCAATTGCTGCCCTGGATCTTCGGGGACGCGCCCAATCCGTCGGCCCAGGACCGCGTGCGTCGGTCCCTGTCGGCGCTCGGACGCTGGAAGATGCTCGACAATCTGCGCTGCACCCTGTCGGCGCCGGCGGCGGTGCTGGCGCTGGGGGGCGGCTGGATGCTGCCGGGGGGAGCCGCCCTGGCCTGGACCGCCTTCATCCTGATGACCATCCTGGTGCCGACGCTGATCCCGGTGGTGGCGGCGATCCCGCCGCGCCGTTCCGGCGTCACGATCACCAGTCATCTGCGCGCGCTGACGGCCGATCTGCGGCTGGCCGTCACCCTGTCCGGGCTGAATTTGATCTTCCTCGCCCACCAGGCCGTCCTGATGGGCGACGCGATCCTGTGCACCCTGGCCCGCCTGCTGCGGCATCGCCACCTGCTCGAATGGATGCCGGCCGCGCAGGTCGGCAACGGGCGTCGGCTGGGGCCTCTCGGGTTCTATCACCGGATGGCCGGCG
>JBDLVO010000380.1:0-3553 GCA_039804805.1 Pseudomonadota bacterium | reverse complement strand
CCGCCCGCACCCGCTTGGGGCGATGCCCCAAACCCCCTTCTTTTCGAAAATAAAGGGGGTCCGGGGCCTCGCCCCGGTTGGGTTTGGGCGAAAGCCCAACCAGTCGCGGTCGCGATGATGTCCGGCCGCGCGCGGAGAGCCCGCCCCGTGACCGACAAATCCGACCCCACCTTCGCCCCGGTCGAATACACCCCTCGGACCGAGCGTCCGCGCCGGGCCCGCGCCCTGATGATCCAGGGCACCGCCTCCGACGTCGGCAAGAGCATGGTGGTGGCCGGTCTGTGCCGGGCCTATACCCGCCGCGGGCTGGTGGTGCGCCCGTTCAAGGCGCAGAACATGAGCAACAACGCCGCCGTCGCCGCCGACAGCGACCTGCCGCCCGGCCCGGACGGCTTTGCCCCGCCGGGCGAGATCGGCCGCGCCCAGGCGGTGCAGGCCCGCGCCTGCAAGGTGCCGCCCTCGATCCACATGAATCCGGTGCTGCTGAAGCCGCAGACCGATATCGGCTCGCAGGTGGTGCTGCGCGGCCGGGTGCTGGGCAATTGCCCGGCGCGGACCTACCACCAGATGCGCCACAAACTGATGCCGGCGGTGCTGGATTCGTTCCATCGCCTGACCGAGGAGGCCGATCTGGTGCTGGTCGAGGGCGCCGGCAGCGGCGCCGAGATCTATCTGCGCGCCTCGGACATCACCAACATGCGCTTCGCCGAGGCGGCCGACCTGCCGGTGGCGATCCTCGGCGACATCGACCGGGGCGGGCTGATGGCGGCGATCGTCGGCTCCTATGACCTGCTGAGCGAGGCCGACCGCTCCCGCGTCGTCGGCTACCTGATCAACAAGTTCCGCGGCGATTTCTCGCTGTTCGAACCGGCCTGCGCAATCATGACCGA
This sequence comes from Pseudomonadota bacterium, assembly GCA_039804805.1. Classification (GTDB taxonomy): domain Bacteria; phylum Pseudomonadota; class Alphaproteobacteria; order Rhodospirillales; family Magnetospirillaceae; genus Phaeospirillum. The sequence goes on along the minus strand of JBDLVO010000380.1, from coordinate 2,663 downwards.
GCGCACCGGCTGGCCGCTGCTCGGCGTGCTGCGCTGGTTCGACAAGGCCGACCGCCTGCCGGCCGAGGATTCACTGGCGCTGGAACGCCCGGCCGAAACCGCCGGCAAGGGACTGAAGGTGGCGGTGCCGCATTTGTCGCGCGTCGCCAATTTCGACGATCTCGACCCGCTGGCGGCCGAGCCCGGGGTCAGCGTGGTGTGGGTCCATCCCGGCCATCCGATCCCGGCCGATACCGACGTGGTGGTGCTGCCCGGCTCGAAGGCTACCCGCACCGACCTCGACGTGCTGCGCCGCAACGGCTGGGACATCGACATCCTGGCCCATGTCCGCCATGGCGGTCGCGTCGTTGGCCTGTGCGCCGGATACCAGATGCTCGGCCGCGTCGTGCGCGACCCCCAGGGGATCGAGGGCGCCCCGGGCGAGACCCCCGGCCTCGGCCTGCTCGACATCGAAACCGAGATCGGCGGTAGCAAGCGGCTGGTGGCGCTCGACGCCACCGACGCCCTCAGCGGCTGCCGCGTCACCGGCTACGAGATGCATATGGGGGTCACCTCCGGCCCTGGCCTCGACCGTCCTTGGCTGAACCTCGACGGCCGGCCCGAGGGCGCATTGTCGGCCGATGGTCGCGTCGCCGGCTGCTATGTCCATGGTCTGTTTGGCTCGGATGCCTTCCGCAGCCACTGGCTGGAACGGGTCGGCGCCCAGGCCGCCGCGCTCGATTTCGAGGCGCGGATCGAGGCCGCCCTCGACGCCCTGGCCGATCATTGCGAGGCCAATCTCGACCTCGACGCCCTGCTGGCGCTGGCGCGCTGATTGGGCTTTCGCCCAAACCCAACCGGGGCGATGCCCCGGACCCCCTTTGTTTTTGAAAATGAAAGGGGGCGAGACTATCCTGGGGGCAGCACAGGAGCGGCCATGATCATCCGCCTCGATCGCTACCCCCAACTTCGGGATCTCTGTTGGAGCCGGCCCGCCGACAGCCTGCTGGAGGGGGGGGAGGCGTTGGCCCTGTACGAGCGCAACTGGCGTTTCGTCGATCCCCAGGCCCTGACCGCCGAGGAACGGGATTTGATCGACCTGCTGGTTGCCCGCTATGGCCACGGCGTCCTGAATGTTTAGGCGCCCCCGGCACGCGGCGGTCGCGGCGGTGCTGGCCGCTTTCGATGCCGAACTGCTGGCCGAGGCGCACTGTTTCTTCGGCGGCGGCACCGCCATCGTCCTGAGCCTCGACGAATATCGCGAGAGCCTCGATGTCGATTTCCTCTGCGCGGCCCAGGACGGCTACCGCCTGCTGCGCGAGCGGGTGTTCCGGGATGGGTTCGCCGGATTGCTCCGGCCGAACGCGGACGTCGTTCTGCTGCGCGAGGCGCGGGCCGACCAGTATGGGATCAGGACCCAGATCGGCGTCGGCCCCGAACGGGTCAAGGTCGAGATCGTCCGCGAGGCCAGGATTGCGCTGAGCGGCGAGCGTCATCCCGATTGGGGGGTGCCGGTGCTGTCGCGCGAGGACATGTATTGCGAAAAGCTGTTGGCCAACGCCGATCGTCAGGCCGACCGCGCCGTGTTGAACCGGGACATCATCGACCTGTCGATGATGCTGCTGCGGTGGGGGCCGGTGCCGGAAACCGCCTGGGCCAAGGCGGGCGACGCCTATGGCGCGGCGGCCGGGCTGGCCTTCGCCCGGGCAATCGAGGCGATCCGCGATCCGGCCTGGTTGCGGAGTTGCATGGAGCGGATGGCGATGGACCCGGATCTGCTCGCGCCGATCCTCGCCTTGCATGGCGGTCCGATCCTGTCGGGGGATGAGGGCGAGAGCTGAGCCCGCCGGTTACCGTTTGGCTTTCTGCGTCGCCGGGAAGAAGCGGTCGATGGCGTGGGCCATCGCCTTGGCGAGGCGGGTGCGGTAGGCCGGCTGGCGCAACTGCTTTTCCTCGTTCTCGTTGGACAGGTAGCCCATCTCGACCAGCACGGCGGGGACGTCGGGGGCTTTCAGCACCGCGAAGCCGGCGAAGCGATGGGTGTTGTCGAGCAGGCTGAATTCCTGGCCGACCTCGTCCACCGCCTCGGCGGCGAAGGCGGCGGAGCGGTTCATCGTCTCGCGCTGGGCCAGATCGATCAGGATGCCGGCGACGTCGGCGCTTTCGTGGCTGAGATCGACCCCGGCGATCAGGTCGGCCTTGTTTTCCTTTTCGGCCAGGGCCTGCGATTCGGCGTCCGAGGCGTTCTGCGACAGGGTGTAGATCGACAGGCCCCGGATCGACGGGTTCTGCACCGCGTCGGCATGCAGCGAGATGAACAGGTCGGCGCCGTACTGGCGGGCGATCGCCACCCGGTCGCGCAGGCGGATGAACACGTCGCGGTCGCGGGTGAGATAGACCTGATAACGGCCGCCGCGCTCCAGCGCCGCCTTCAACTCGCGCGCCATCGCCAGGGTGATGTGCTTCTCGTAGATCCCCGACACCCCGATCGCGCCGGGATCGATCCCGCCATGGCCGGGGTCGATCACGATCACCGGCGGCCCGCCGTCATGCGGGGCCAGCGCGGCGGGGGCGGCCGGGGCGGGCGACAGGGCGGCGGGCTGGATCTCCGGGCGCGGCCCCTCGGCGCGGGCGGGCTCGGCGTGGGTGGGTTCGGCGCGGGTGGGTTCGGCCGCCGGGGCGGG
>JBDLVO010000379.1:0-7382 GCA_039804805.1 Pseudomonadota bacterium | reverse complement strand
TGGGCGTGGTCACCTCGCCGACCAGCACGTCGGTCGAGCCGGCCTGGAGCAGCGGATTGCTGGTCGCCTCGAACCGTTCGCCGATGCTGCCGATCAGGGTCAGCGACGAACTGGGCAGGGCGGCGGGCGCCTGCTGGGACCGGGCCGGGCCGGGCCAGCCGGCCAGCACGGCGGCCAGCACCACCGGCGCCGCGACCCGGGCCGCCGCCCGCGGCGAGGGGACACCCAGGGCTTGGCTCATCACGGTCGCCCCTAGAACAAGGATTCGGTCGGGACCAGAATCACGTCGCCCGGGTGCAGCAGGATATTGGTTTCGAGCGATTCCCCGCGCGAGACGTCGTCATAGGGGAAGGCGGTCGCGGTCTGCTTGCCGTTTTCGTGGCGGATCACCAGCACCCGGCTCTCGGCGGCGTAGGGGGTGAGCCCGCCGGCCTGGCTCAGCGCCTGGAGCACGGTGGTGGGGTGGCTCAGCACGATCTCGCCCGGGCGGGCGACCTGGCCCAGCACCGACACGGTGTTGCCGAGCGCGGCCTTGACCGTCACCGTCACCCGTGTGTCGTGGATCAGGGGGGCGATCGCCGCCTCGAGATCGGCGCGCAACTGCTCGGTGGTCTTGCCGCGCGCGGCGATCTCGCCCACCAGCGGAAAGGAGATCGTGCCGTCGGGCACCACCAGGCATTCGCGGTCGAGCCCCTCTTCCTTCCACACCGTGATCTGCAGCACGTCGCCGGGATTGATGGTGTAGGCGGCGGGGGCGGCGGCGGCGGCCGGGTGCGGCGCGCCGGCCAGGGCGACCGTCGCCAGGACCAGGCCGGCGGCCAGCCGCCGTCCGATCCGTGACAGCCTGTCGTTCATTCCGTTCATTTTCCGCTCGTTCTCCTGCGTGATGACAAAACCATTGCGCGGCAAGGATTACCAAAAGAAAAACCGGAGATCCTATACTCTATAAATTGAGAGTCTTAAACAGTATTTTTACTATAGATTTCATGGATCATCCCGGGGCCGAGGCGCTCCGCCGCCTGCTTTCGCCGGCGTCCTCCCGGTTCGCTTGCGGGGGCGTGTCGTCATTCTCTTGCGCCGGTCGCAGCGCCTCGGGCGGTGGCGGCGGTACCGGCAGGGCGGGGAACACCCGGTGGTGCCAGTCCCAGGCGCTGGCGACGATGGCGTCGATGGCGGGGTGGCGCGGAGTCCAGCCCAGCCGCGCCCGGATCCGGCGCGAATCCGCCACCAGATGCGGCGGGTCGCCGGCCCGGCGCGGCCCGAACGTCACCGGCACCGGCCGGCCGCCGACCCGTTCGACCGCCGCGATCACCTCGCGCACGCTGTAGCCGACGCCGTTGCCGAGATTGAAGCCGTGCATCCCCGCCTCGCGCCCGGTCCAGTCGAGCGCCAGCAGGTGGGCGGCGGCGAGGTCGTCGACATGGACGAAGTCGCGCACGCAGGTGCCGTCGGGGGTGTCGTAATCGGTGCCGAACAGGGTCAGCGCCGGCCGCTGGCCCAGCGCGGCGGCGATCGCCAGCGGGATCAGGTGGGTTTCCGGGGCGTGGGCCTCGCCCAGCCCGGCGGCGGGATCGGCCCCGGCGGCGTTGAAATAGCGCAGCGCCACCGCGCGCAGGCCGTGGGCGGCGGCGTGATCGGCCAGGATCCGCTCGACCATCGCCTTCGAGGCGCCGTAGGGGCTGATCGGGCGGTGGGGCAGGTCCTCGTCGAGCGGTAGCCGGTCGGGCGGGCCGAACACCGCGCAGGTGCTGGAAAAGATCAGCCGGTTGACGCCGTGCCGCCGCATCGCCGCCAGCAGGGCGAGGCTGCCGCCGACATTGACCGCGTAGAAGGCGCCGGGATCGCGCACCGAGGCCCCCACCTCGATCAGCCCGGCGAAATGGATCACCGCCGCGGGGGCGTGGCGGGCGAACACCGCGTCGAGCCGGGCCGGGTCGCGCACGTCGCCCTGTTCGAGCGGCCCCCATTTGACCGCCCAGGGATGGCCCGAGGACAGGTCGTCGAGCACCACCGGCCGCCAGCCGGCCCGCGCCAGCGCCTGGCAGGTGTGGCTGCCGATGTAGCCGGCGCCGCCGGTGACCAGAATCGTCCGCATCGCGTTCCCCCTTCGTCAGCGTCCGGTGCCGGCGGGGCCATGGGCGCGGGGCGAGCCCGGCCAATCGACCTGCGACAGGTTGATCACGCTGCGGCAATCCGCTCCGGCGGTGTCGCGCAGCCGGTCGCGCAGCCGCTCGACCTGCCCGTCGTCGGGCAGCGAGCCGGCGGCGACCAGGTAGCAGACCCGGTCGCCCCCCGGGACGCGGCGGTCGAGCGCGGCGATCACCGCCACCCGCGCCAGCGCCGGATCGGCGGCGAGGGCGGCGTTGAGCCGGGTGGTCAGCGCCTCGGCCTCGTCCTGCAGCCCGGCGCGGTCGAGACCGAGGCCGGCGCCGATCAGCGGGTCGGCCACCAGCGTCACCGGGGCCGAGCAGGCGGCGAGGGGGGCGGCCAGCACCATCGCCTCAACGCTCCGGCGCGGCGACCAGCTCGACCCGGGTCGAGGTCTGGTACTCATTGCGGTCCCCCCTCAGCGACTTCAGGGTGGCGGCCATCGGGATCAGCAGGTCGCGCGCCTCGAATCCGGCCCCTTCGGCGCGGATCAGGAACAGCGCGTCGCGATAGCCCGGCTTGGCGCAGACCACCTGGATGTCCTGGCGCGCCGGCCGCACCGCCAGCCGGCCCGGGGTGTCGAGGCCGCCGAGCTGGACGTTGGCGCGGATCAGTTCGCAATGCGCCCCGGGCGGCGCCGATTCGATCGCCACCTCGCGGCGCGGCGCGGCGTCGCAGCCGGTCGCGGCCAGCGCCAGCGCCGCCACGGCGGCGATGCGGGCGGCGGTGCTCACGGCCCATAGCCCAGCAGCGCCTGGAACCGGTCGCGCCGGGGCGGGACGGGCAGGGCGGCGGGATCGTTCCAGGTCACCGGCGGGGTGCATTGGCCGCGGCAATACTGGTATTGGTAGCCGGCCCGGCTGCAGGCGGCGAGGCAGGAAAAGTCGAGCTGGCTGGTGGTGGTCGGCCGGTTGGCGGTGACCGCGCCGGTACCCGGCACCCACGACCGGCTCTGGCTGTCGCCGAGGTCGAGGCCGGCGGGGTCGAGGCCGCGCCCGATGCCGGCGGCATACATCTCGGCCGGGATCGGCGGCAGCAGCGGACGATGGCCGAGCAGCGGCGCCGGCAGCAGCGAGGCCGGAGCCGGGCCGGCCGGGGCGGGCAAGGCGGCGGCGGGGTTTTCCGGCGGCGGGGTCAGCGGCACCCCGGCCAGCGACACCTGCGAGGTGGCCAGCCGCTGCGGCGACAGCGCCGCCTCGCCCCGGCCGCCGCCGCTCGGGCTGGCGCGGTAGAGGCATTGCCGCCGGCATTCGCCGCCGCTCTTGTGGGCGAGGTTGAGGCAGGCATGGAGGCAGCGATATTCCATTTCCGCCCGGGCCGGGGCGCCGCCGGCCGCGATCGCCCAGACCAGCCCCAGCAGCGCCAGGATCCGGCTCATCCCCCTCGTCATGCCTGTCCCTCTTGCTCGGATGGCGCCGGACTCCCGGCGGTTGACGGGTCGTCGCGCAGAATGCCGAGCGCCCGCATCTTGGCGTACAGCGTCGGCCGGCTGATCCCCAGCCGCCGCGCCGCCTGCTGGACGTTGTGGCCGGTCAGGGCCAGGGTGCGGGTGATCAGCTCCCGCTCGACCTTTTCCTGCGCCGCGCGCAGGGTGGGCAGGGCCTCGTCGATCGCCGCGCCCCCGGCCGGCCCGCCGGCGTCGTCCTCCTCCTCCTCGGCGGGGGCGAGGCCGAGATCGGCCGGGCCGATGGTGCCACGTCCCATCGTCAGCCCGCGCCGGACCCGGTTTTCCAGCTCGCGCACGTTGCCGGGCCAGGGATAGGCCTGCATCCGCGCCAGCGCCGTCTCGGCGAAGGCGCGCGGGGCGCCGGCGGCGATGGCGCGATGCTTGCGCAGCAGGTGCAGCGCCAGCGCCGGGATGTCCTCGGGCCGGTCGCGCAGCGGCGGCAGGGCGATCTCGATCTCGCTCAGGCGGTAGAACAGGTCCTGGCGGAAGCCGCCCCCGTCCATCAGGGTGGCGAGGTCGCGGTTGGTGGCGGCGATCACCCGCACATCGACCGTCACCGGGCGGCGGCCGCCGATCCGCTCGACCTGCCGCTCCTGCAGGAAGCGCAGCAGCTTGGCCTGGAGCGGCGCGGGCATGTCGCCGATCTCGTCGAGGAACAGGGTGCCGCCGTCGGCCTGCTCGACCTTGCCGATCTGCCGGGCGCTCGCCCCGGTGAAGGCGCCCTTCTCGTGCCCGAACAACTCGCTTTCGAGCAGCGTTTCCGGGATCGCGGCGCAATTGATCGCGACCAACGGCCCGGCGGCGCGGTTGCTCCAGCGATGGATCGCCTTGGCCAGCACGTCCTTGCCGGTGCCGCTTTCGCCGGTCAACAGCACGCTGACCGGCGCGGGGGCCACCCGCCGCGCCAGCTCGACCGTCCGCCGCATCGCCGGGGCGGCGGCGATCAGACCGTCGGGCGCCTCCGGGTCGGGGCCGGCGGCGTTCAGTTCGGCCTCCAGCCGGTAGACGTTCCAGGCCCGCTCGACGATCACCCGCAGGGTATCGGCATCGACCGGCTTGCTGCAGTAATCGCAGGCCCCGAGTCCGATCGCCCGCCGGGCGTTGGCGCGGTCCTGGTTGCCCGAGGCGATGATCACCCGGGTCAGCGGCTGGCGGGCCAGGATCTGGCGCAGGGTCGCCAGCCCCTCGCCGGCATCGCCGCGGTCGGGCGGCAGGCCGAGATCGAGAATCACGATCGGCGGCCGCTCGCGCTCGAACAGGTCGAGCGCCGAGACGCGGTCCGCGGCCATCAGGGTCGGCCAGGGCGCCAGCGCCCATTTGATCTGGGTGCGCAGCCCGGCCTCGTCATCGACGATCAGGATGCTAGGCGCGGCGGGCGTGGCGGCGGGCATGCCAATCCTCCACCAGAGGGGGGGCGTCGGCGGCCGCGCCGGGGCGGGCCAGCCGGATCCGCATCACGGTGCCGGCGCCGGGGTGGGACTCGACCTCCAGCCGGCCGTTCATCTCGCGGACGGTCTGCAACGCCTGGAAGGCGCCGACCCCGCTGCCATGCGGCTTGCTGGTTTCGAGCGGACGGAACAGCCGGTCGCGGACGAAATCGGGCTTCATCCCCGGGCCGTCGTCGATCACCTCGACCACACCGGAAGCCTCGCCGCCGCGCACCGCCAGGGTGACGGCGCCGTCCGGTCCGGCGGCGTCGATCGCGTTCTGGATCAGGTGGTCGAGCGCGGTGGACAGCCGTTCCGGCCGGCCCAGTACCTCCACCGCCCCGCCCGGAGCGATGACGCCGAGGCGGGGAAACGACATCCGCCAGCGCCGCGCCACCATCGTGACGGCGGCGGCGAGGTCGAACGCCACCGGGGCGGGGGCGGGCGGGCGGGGCTCCTCCTCGCTCTCGGCGCCGAGTTGGACCAGCATCCCCTCCAGCCGCGCCACCGCGTCGGCCGCGCCCAGCACCATGTCGCGCTGGAAATCGGGGTCGTGGCCGTGGCGCTCGGCGTTCTGGATCATCAGCGACATCTGGGCGACGACGTTCTTGATGTCGTGGGCGACGAAGGCGACGCGCTGGTTGAACTCGGCCAGCCGGCGGGTGTCGAGCAACGCGCGCGAGGCGCGCTCCTCGGCCAGATAGCCGGCGACCTGGGCGCCCAGGGTCTTCAGCAGGTCGAATTCCTCCCAGCCCAGCGTCGCCGGGGCCGAGGGCGCGCCCCCCAGCGCCATCACCCCCTCCAGCACCCGGTTGTGCAGCACCGGAACGATCACCCACAGGCCGGGGGTGGCGTCGAACCACGGCGGCAGCACCAGCCCGTCATAGCGTTCGGGCTCGCGCCGGCACTCGGCGACGTCGATCACCCAGCCGGTCTGGCCCAGGAAGGCGATCAGCGCCGAATCCGCCGGCAGCGGCGGGGCCTCGCCCGGCCGGCCGAGGGTGGCGGCGGTCTGGTAGGGCTCGCCCGCCGGCTGGAGGGTCCACAGCACCCCGTCGCGGCAATGCGCCGCCTCGGCCACCGCCTGCAACGCCCGCGCCGGCAGCGAGACTTCGGATTCGGGCGTCGCCATCTTGCCGATGAAATCGAGCCACACCTCGCGGTAATCATATTTCAGTCGGAAGAAATGCTTGCCGATCAGGACGTTGAGCCGGGCGCGCAGCGAGGCCGAGCGCAGCGCCACCGCCAGCACCGTCATCGCCACCAGCAGGAAGGCCAGCTCGAACGGCCCACCCCAGGCGCCGCCCCACAGCCGCAGCGAATTGCCCGCCAGCGACACCGCCACCAGATAGAGCCCGGCCGAGATCAGCACGGTGGACTGGAACAGCACGCGGCGCGACAGGCCGAAGGCGCGCTGCTGCCGCCGCCGCAGCGCCGAGGCCGCCAGCAGCGGGGCGCCGAGCAGGACCCACCACACCCGGGCGGTCTCGAAGCCGGGCTCGATCCGCCCGTTGGTCAGCAGGCTGGCGAAGAACACCAGATCGAACGCCGCCAGCCCGCCGATGGTCAGGCAGAACAGCCGGTCGGCCCCGGCGATCCGGTCGCGGCGGTCGCGCAGCAGCAGCTCGACCAGCAGCAATTGCGCCAGATCGAGCAGAATCAGCAGCAGCAGCCCCAGCGTCCAGGCCCAGGACGGCAAAGCCAGGGCCATCCCCGCCAGCAGCAGCGCCGGCCCGGCCAGCGCCGTCGCCGCCAAAGCGGGCGGCAGCCGGTCCGGCCGGCCCCGGCCGATTCCGCCGTCGAGCCCGGCGGCGGCGGCGAGGGTCAGGGTGAAGGCGGTGGCGCGCAGCGTTTCCAGCGCCAGCAGGCCGGCCGGGCCGAGCGGCAGCAGGGTCTGGCCCGCCCAGACGGCGGTGGCGAGGCAGGCGATTCCGAGCCCGACCCGTTCGCGCCGGGGGGCCCGGCCCCGCCAGATCGGCACGCAGGCGGCGAGATGGAACAGCACGCACAGATCGATGCCGATCCGGCCGAGCAGACGCGGCGACAGCGCGCCGAGCAGCGGAAGGGTCAGGTCAAGCATGGCCCGATCCCCTCCCGCCGCCGGTCGGTGGGTCCGGGGCGGCGGCGGTGCCGGATCTGAGCCCGATCCCCGATCTGTCTCCCCGTGGCGGCCACCGGCAGGGCGAGCGAGGCGTTCATCGCCTTCATCGTCCGCACCTGCGCGTCTCCCGCTTCAGACGCGCGGTTGGCATCCTCAGGTTGCCAAAATTTTCAAATTGATCGCAAGAGACGGTGGCACCCGGACGGGTCACGCCAGGGCAATGGTCAGGCGATTGCGTGGATATCGAAACGTAAAACCG